>CALFPI010000099.1 GCA_937919035.1 uncultured Gemmatimonadaceae bacterium | reverse complement strand
CCTGCTGCCAGCGACGGCGCGAATTTCTTTTTCACCGCATGTGTGAATCCGCCGCGTGTGGTGCCCCGGGCCCGTTCTTCATGCGCATCAGTTCCTTCTGCCGATCGTTGAGTCTGGCGAACCACTCCGGCGGGAACTTGTCGTGCGGATCACACTGGAACACGAGCATGCGCTTGCGATAGTGACCAAACAGCGCGTGCCGGTTGTGGTCGCCGTTGTTGGCGCCACCACCGTGCCAGGTCTGGCCGTTGAAGACGAGCACAGAGCCGATGGGTGCCACAGCGGTGACAACGTGTTTGAGTTCCAGATCCTTTGGTGGCTCCTGCAGGCCGCTGCGATGGGTGCCCGGAATGACGCGGGTCGCGCCGATTTCTTCGGTGAAGTCATCGAGCATCCACACGGTATTGAGCATCACCGGGCTGAGGGGGTTCAGCATATCCTGACCGATGTCGGAGTGCAGGCCCTGCGCCGGATCACCAGGCCGGACGATGCGAGAGTTGAGGCTGCCCAGAATCAGCGACGTGCCAAGGAAATGCTCGAGAATGGGCAACACACGCGGATGATCGATGGTGGGGAAGAAGATCGGATCGAGAGTCGGCAGATTGGCAACATGGCTCGCTGTGCCGCGATGTGTTGTCTCCGTGCCTTCCCGTTTCTCGCACTCGATGAGTGCTGCACGCATGGCGTTGGCGTCGTCCACGCTCAGCACCGATTCGAGGATGGTGAAGCCATAGACGTCAATTTCCTGCATGGCCCGCTCGATCTCTGTCGCCACGGTCCCTCCCTTCCTGTGTCGTGTGGGTGGTGCCGCACCACGCGTGGCACGGCCGATCAGTTGATTTCGAGCAGTTCCACTTCGAAGATGAGAGTGGCGTTTCTGGGGATGACCGGTGGTGAGCCCACAGAGCCGTATCCCAGGGCTGCGGGCACCTTCAGTTGGCGGCGACCGCCGATCTTCATGGACAGCACCCCTTCGTCCCAGCCACGGATGACCTTGCGTTTGCCGATCTCAAAGCTGAAGGGCTTGTTGCGCTTGTGGGAACTGTCGAAGGATTTGCCGTTGGTCAGCCAACCCGTGTAGTGCACGGTGATTTTCGCACCCTTCTGTGGTGACGCGCCGGTGCCAACGAGCAGGTCGTGGTACATCAGGCCGGAGGCGGTGGTCTCGTAGTCCGTGTCCGCGAGTTTCGTCGGGGCCGATGTGCCTGCCCCTTTGGGCGAGCCGGTTCCGAGCAGCAGGTTCTTGAGCCAGGTCATGGACGGGTGGCTGTGAGATTGTTGATATCGATCACCCTCAGAACGGCAGGCCCAGCGACTCAGCGAGGAATTTCACCAAGGGGCTGGCGGCCTTGCAGGTGGCGGCGAATTGCTGCGGAAAATCGGCGGCCAGAACGTCCGCCCGTGAGCGGTCGGTGATGGCGATGAAGTCCTTGCGCAACAGATCCTCGAACAGCGGATGGTCCTTGTCGACACCGACAGGGGGGCGCTTGTAGGATTCACCATCGAGGGTGAATTGTCGTCGGAAGGCAGCACCGGTCGCCTTCTTCCAGGCGGCGGGCTTGTCGAGGATGGCTGCACGGATCTGCAGCAAGGCATCCTTGTCCGGCCGCCAGATGCCGGCACCGACAAACACTTCCGTGGGATCCAGATGCAGGTAGAACCCCGGCGCGTGGGCGTCTCTGGCACGGTCATGGCGAAAGTGCACACCTGCGTGTGTCTTGTACGGAGTCTTGTCCTTGCTGAAGCGCACGTCGCGGTAGATGCGAAACAGTGAACCGCCCTGTTTGCGCGGGTCAGCGCGGAAGTGCGGGCTGACCTTATACAGGGGCTCGGTGAAGTCATCGATGAAGGCGAGCAGAGGTTCGCGGACGTCACCCTCGAAGCGATCCTTGTTCGCCTCAAACCACTCGCGGGTGTTGTTCTGCTTCAGCTCACGAAAGAAGGTGAACAGCCTTGGTGTGATATAGGGATTGCCGGCCACGGTTATGTTCCTGCAACAGGTTCGATGTAGATGTCGATGCCCTCGACACGAAAGGCTGCCTCGGATTGCACGCGGATGTGATTGCGGGTGCTATCCGCCAGGTTGCCGACAGGAATCCTGTACACCAGGCGCCGAATCTGTTCGGCGGCTGTGTCCGACGCAAGCACCAGGGGTGCAGAATCATTGATGTGAACCACCGGGGTCGCGTCCGGCCCCTCGACAGCAATTTCCAGCCGCAACTCTGCACTGCCGTCGACAGGGCGTGGGCCCGTCGGCAACAGGAACAGCAGTGACGTTCCCTGCGCCGGCAGCTGCAACGCATGGGCCGGCGTCCCCTCGGGACCGGCCATGTCCGTGAAGGTGATGCAGTGGCAGCGTGCCAGGCCGGTGATGCGTTCCAGCGAGGCGAGGGAGTGTATGGTCTCAGCATAGGCGTCGCCGGTCCAGGCGTCGGGGATCGTGGTTGCATCGGCGCTCTGGAAATAGTTGAACAGGTAGACGGCATCGGCACCACCTGCCAGCACCTGCGCGGCGGCGCCACGAGCTTCGGCGGCGGTGACGGGGCGTTTGGGGGCGGTCCAATGACGGCCGCGCAGGATTTCCAGGCAGCCAGCCAGCGTCACGTCACAGCCATCGAGTTGCTGACGCCATTCGTCCAGGGGCATGTCGAACTCGATCGTCGACCAGCGCGGCCCGACAACGAGCAGATCCAGCCAGCCGGCGCGGGCCCAGGCGAGCGGATCGAGACCAAAAGCCAGGGACACGTCCGCTCGGGAAGGCGTGCGAATGCCGAGCAGGATCGGGTGCCCACGGTGCCGGGCGGCGGCATCCACGCGGCTGCGCACCTGCCCCATCCAGTCCGTCAGCAACTCTCGTCCCTGGTCCTCGGCGCCAACACTGAAGAGGAAGGGCTCACGCAGGAAATCGAGTTCGAGACCGTCAATGTCATAGCGCTCGAGAGTCTCGTCGACGAGGGCCATGTAGTAGGCACGGACCTCGGCGTGGCCGAAATCGAAGGCACGGGCGAAGTAGCCATCGGCGCCCTGCCGCCAGAATTCGGGATGTTCATACCAGAAACGACCGTGGATGGGATGCTCGACGTTCTCCTGGTCATGCACGTCGTTCATGCGCAACGTGATCCACGGCGACATCTGTCGGGCGCGACTGCCCTCGACGACGCGCGCCGGGTAGTCGATGCCCTCTTCGTGCAGCGCGAGCATGTTGCTTGCCAGCCGGCGCCACCCAGCCCGCGACGGCGGGGCAAGCGGCGCCAGGTAGGGCTGATCATCGGCACCGGCGGGATCGAAACCGGCCCAGGTCGGCGTCCAGACGTTGCTGTTGTAGTTGCTGCGTTGCGCGTTGGTATTGCACAACAGGCTGGTGATACCTGTTTGCGCCAGCAGGTCGAGATAGCTATCGAGAGCGGCGCCGCCGCGGCCCCCGGTGGAGTCGTAGTGGAAGAAGAAGTTGGTGCTGTCCTCGTTGTAATAGAGTGGGCAATGGCGTGGCATCACGATTGCGACTCATGGTAGGGGATCAGCCAGCTTTCCGGCAGGTCGATGCCGAAGCCCGGCCCCGGCGGCAGTCCGACCACGCCGTTCTTCGGCACCGGCGTTCCGGGTGTGGCCCGGTAGGCTCGGCGCCCCGACTCTGATGGGGAGCCGGCATAACACTCTTCGAGAGGCACGCCAGGATCGGAAAACTGGATGTACTCGATGAGGTGCACATTGGGCGCGGCAAACGTCCAGTGCTGCCCGTACAGCTCATTGGCGCCCGTGTGCAGGCACATGGGAATGCCGCAGGCATCGGCGGCATGAGCCAGTTTCATCGCTTCCGTAAAGCCCCCGATCCACTTGAGATCGGCCTGGATCAGATCGACGAGGCGGTCCTGCACGGCGCGGATCCCCGGGTATTTGGTCGACCAGTGCTCGCCGGTTGCCATCGTCTGCCACGGCACCCGCTGCCGCAGGGCCCTGTAGCCCTCGTAGTTCTCATAGGGCAACATCTCCTCCATCCAGGCCATGCGATACGGGCGCAATGCTTCACACATGCGCGCGGCGTAGTCGACATCATAGGCCATCCAGCAGTCGAGCATGAGATCCGCATCGTTGCCGATGACTTCGCGGGCGCTGGCGATCATCGCGACAGTGCCGTCGATGCCGGCTTGCCCGTCATACACGGAGTGTGGTCGTGCCAGCTTGAATTTCCGGAAGCCGAGTTCCTTGCCCCAGTCGACATCATTGCCCGTCAGGTAACAGGGCACAGAGTGTCGATGTGGGCCACCGGCCAGACGGTAGACGGGTTCGCCAACGGATTTGCCCCACAGATCCCATAGGGCCAGGTCGACGCCGGCGACGGCCCGTGCCGCCAGCCCTTCCATGCCGAAGGACAGACAGGAGTGCCACATGCGATCGTTACAGGCATCGACGGCGCCCACCTGCTGGCCGATCACGGCGGGGGCGAGGGACTGCTCGATGATGATGGCCGCCGTATCACCCGTGTCGGTACTGCCGAGTCCGTAGGTGCCGTCGCTGGCGGTGGCCTTGACCCAGATCACGCCACCCGGCTCGCGCCGGTTGACGGGCTGGTCGAAGCGGTCGAAAGGTGTCGCCTGACGGAATGTCCTGTGCCAGCTCTCGCGGGTTGGTGGGGTGCCGGCATGCTCGGCCGGGGGTGGTTCGAGACGAAACAATTCGATGCGTTCGATGGTGGCCATGGCGATCCGTTCCATTGTCTGGCGTGCGGTGGGGTCGGTAGAAGGATAGCATCGTCAGGACGGGTCGTTCCAGCCAGTCACGTTGCGTCCCCCCGCTATCTCGCCTAACGTCGGTCCCCGCACGCCGGCGGAATTCTATCACATCGGTGATGATCCCGCCGAGAGCCCTGCGTATGCGTTCAGAACTGGAAACGTGGTTTGAACAAGTTGAGACCGAGCGGCAGCAGGTGGCAGCGGAGAATGTCTCCCCCCTGAGCGCCACCATCCTTTTACCAGGAGATCCCCAGATGACGGTTGTACCGCGCAGTGCAGACCCCGTAGCGATGACGGATGAACAGAAGTTCCTTTTCGATCTGAAGGGCTGGATCATGCTGCCCGCCGTGCTGGAGGAGGATCTTCTGCAGGCCTGCCGCGAGCATGTGCTCAAGCTGCGCACCGATGCTGAATCCCTGGCGGAGCACGAACGCTACTCTCTGGCGGGCCCCGGCGCCGAACTCATCGATCACCCGGCGATCACCGGAGTCCTGCGCGCGGTCCTGGCGCCAGATTCATCCGATAACGCGTGGGGTTTCCGCTGTGAGGGTAGTTTCCCGATGCTTCGTCGCCAGGGCGAGCAGGGCAGCGCCCCGCATTGCGGACCCCTGGACGGTCCCATGGCCTATCGGAATATGCCCAATGGTACGATCTGGTCGGGGTTGACGCGTGTAGTCTGGGAGTTGAGCGAAGTGCACAAGGGCGGTGGCACACCGATTCTGTCGGGTTCACATAAAGCGGCCTTTCCCGTGCCTGAGCGCTTCCGGTCGTTCGATCCATCTGTCTACGAGGAATACGCCTGTCCCCCGGGGTCGGTGCTGATTTTTTCAGAGAGTTGCTGGCACGTCGGTACCGAATGGCAGGATGCCGAGCAGGACCGGCTGGCGATCTTCAACTGCTACTGCAGCTATCTGACGCAGTGGCACAAGCTGAACCTGCCGCACGAGGTGGTCGCCACCATGCCGGCGAAACGGCAGACCGCTTTCCGCGGTGCGTGGGGGCACAACTTCCGCGATCAGCAGCACAACGACTACTACGACGAGACCAATCGTGCCCACTGACCATGAAACAACCTCAGTGGGCCGATATCTGGGGAACGGTGACGGCGGCATCGACTTCGGCGGGTGACCAGACCGTGCAGGCAGACGCCGAGATCAAATCGGACGGTTATCGAACCCGTCCGATGGTCGGTCGCAGCTCCTCAGGCCAGGGCAGAGGCCGTTGTCAGGGCCATCTGCAGTTGCTTCTTCAGAGCCTTGGGATCGGTCTGATCCTTGAGGATATACGCCGAGACGCCTTCGGCCATGGCAGCGGCCATCGCCTGATCTTCGCCGTGCCCGGTGAGCATGACGAAGGGCAGGCGCTGACCACCCGGCAGACTGCGCACCTGACGCAGCAGATCCAGGCCCGACAGCCTCGGCATGTGCATGTCGGAAAGCACGAGATCGGGCAGCTGCTTGCGTGCCATCTCCAGCGCCTGCATGCCGTCTTCGGCTTCCTGCACCTCGCATGACATCTCCTTGAGCATCTCCACCAGGGCGCGGCGATAGGTGTAGCTGTCCTCGGCGACGAGCACCCGGCGCTTGACATGCTGCCGCTGCAGCAGCTGCGCCGCCACAAGACACTGCTGCAGCTTCTGCCGCAGTTCCTTGGAACCCACCTGGTCCTTCAGCAGATAGGCCATCACATCCCACTTCATCATCGTCGACACGGTCTTGGCGTCGCTTCGACCGGTAAGCACGACGACGGGCACGTCGTGGCGCATACGCTCCTCGCGCAGCGTACGTACAAGCTCGATGCCGTTGACCTCGGGCATGTCGATGTCGGTGAGCAATACCTGCGGATCCCAGTCGAGCGCTTTGATCGCCTCCCTGCCGTTGGCCGCTTCGCGTACGTCGCAACCGAGGCTGGCAAGCATCTTCGCCATCGCCTTGCGCAGCATCGTGCTGTCCTCGGTGACGAGGACCCGCACACCAGCACCGGGGTTCGGTTGCGGTTTTGCGCGGGCTGCTTCGGCAATTTCTCCGGGCAACGGTGTGCCGCATTGGGCGCAGAACAGTGCGTTGCCGCCGGCCTGACCGTCGAACCAGAAACCGCAGGACTGGCACAGAAAGCTCAGATAGCGAGCTGGACGATCCTCAGATGCGTTCATGTCTCTTCCCGGGCTGAAAAGCGGGTAAGATAGGGGGAACCGGTACTCGCGGTAAGATGGTGAAGACCGAGGCCTGCCGGATGAAAAATCGCCGCAGGTGTGTGCCGCCTCAGGTCGCCTTGGTGATGGCAGCAAACAGCGCTTCGCGACGCACCGGTTTGCTGACATATTCGTCCATGCCCGCCGCCAGGCAATCATCGCGGTCCCCATGCAGGGCGCTGGCCGTCAGGCCGATGATGGGGAGTCGTCGCAGGCCTGCATCCGCTTCTCTGGCACGGATCTGCCGGGTCGCTTCCAGACCGTCCAGGCGCGGCATATGCACATCCATCAGCACGAGGTCGGCCGTCTCGTGATGCTCGTGCAACCAGTCCATCACCTCAATGCCGTCGTTGGCGATGACGACTTGATATCCCGCAGATTCCAGCAGACGCTGTGCCACCATCTGGTTGATGCGGTTGTCCTCGGCGAGCAGGACCGTCATGGGTTCGGCGGCGGCCGCCGTTTCGCTGAGCTTGTCGGCCGCTTCGACGGGGACCGGTGACAGCAGGCTACAGAGGGCCCCGTAGAGTTCGGTCGGCAGGACCGGTTTGCGCAGGAATCGATCGACGCCTCGCGCCTGCGCCGCGGCGATCACGTTCTGGCCGTCGAGGGAGCCAATCATCAGCAGGATGGGATTCGCACCCTCTTTCACACCAGGCCCCGGGGCCAAATCCCACGTGTCGTACCCGGGCATGCCAATGTCGATGAGGGCCGCCTCATGCCGGCCGTCGCCGGCCTCCAGGGCCTCCAGGGCCTCCAGCACCGTGGCGCTGTCCGACGCGAGCACGGGTACCATGCCCCAGGCGACGAGCTGTTCGGCGAGGAACAGGCGGGCCGTGTCATTGTCATCCGCGACGAGAACCCGTCTGCCTTCCAGTTTTGTCTGCGGCGGCGGCTGACTGTCGACGGCGCCGAGGCGCAAGGTGAACTGCATGGTCGTGCCCTGCCCCTCCTGGCTGTCCACCTCGATGCATCCACCCATCATCCCGACCAACTTGCTGGAGATGGACAGACCCAGTCCGGTGCCGCCGAACCGTCGCGTCGTCGACGCTTCTGCCTGCGTGAAGTCCTCAAAGATTTTCGCCTGGTTCTCGGGGCTGATGCCGATCCCTGTGTCCCGAACGGCGACGTGGAGAGCGGCCTCGGTGGTGTTCTGTTCGGGGCAGTCTACTTCGACAACGACTTCGCCGGCTGCAGTGAATTTGATGCTGTTGCCGACCAGATTGACCAGGACCTGGCGCAGCCGGATCGGGTCGCCCAACAGGAGCCGGGGCACGCGCGGGGCTACACGGCAGGCCAGTTCCAGGTGCTTCTCATGCGCCTGAATTGCCAGCAGACGCATGACGCCATCGACGACGTCGTGCACGGCAAACTCTGTCACCTCCAGGTCGATGCGACCCGCCTCGATCTTCGACAGGTCGAGAATGTCGTTCAGCAGGGCAAGCAGGGCATCGGCGGAGACGCTGACTGTCTGCAGGAGATTCCGCTGATCCTCTGTGAGGTCTGTGTCGAGCAGCAGTTCCGTCATGCCCACGACGCCGTTCATAGGCGTGCGGATCTCGTGGCTCATACTGGCCAGAAACAGGCTCTTGGAACGGTTCGCCTCTTCAGCCCTGTCGCGAGCATCACGCAATTCGTCGTTGATATGCGCGATCGTCTCCTGAGCGCGCTCCCGCTCGAGGATCTCGCTGTCCAGGATCTCGTGCGCCAGGCGCATCTCGGAGGCCGTACGGCGGTCCCGCTCTTCCAGTTCGGTCAAACGCCGGCGCAGATCGGCTTCGCGTCGGCCGCCACGTTGCCACAGAAAGAAACCTGTCGCGACAGCCAGAAGTGTCGAAATCGGTGCCGCAAGCCCCAGCGCCCCAGTATCGGCTGTAACCGTACAGCCAGCGCAGGCCAACGCGAGCAGTAGAACAATGAACGAGACCGGCACCCGGCGGCGGTCTCGTGCTCTGAGCAAGCGGGATTCTGACATTCCGCCAATCTACACTTCCCTATCGACAGGTGCGAGCCGGACGGCCCATTGACAGCCGATGTCGCAACGGTAGGTTTGCGACTTGTTTCAGCCCAGCCATGGCTGTCAGCCCAGATCGGAGTGCCGTCCGCAATGAAGATTCTCGTCGCCGACGACTCGCAGACGACGCGCAAGATTATGGTCCAGATGCTGGCCGAGCTCGGCATGCACAGCGTCGAGGAGGCCACTGACGGCCAGCAGGCCCTCGACCGCCTGCAGTCGGCGGACGGCTTCGATCTGCTTCTTACGGACTGGAACATGCCGAATCTCAGTGGCCTCGATCTGGCGCTCGCCGTCCGCGCCGACGAACGGCTTATGGCGCTACCGATTCTGATGGTGACAACCCGCTCCATGCAGAAAGACATCCTGGCGGCCATGAAAGCCGGGGTCAACGGCTACATTACCAAACCCTTTGACGCCCCCACTCTGCAGACGAAGATCGCCAGGGTGACGAGCCGCTGAGGCAGCGAGCGTCGGCCCGCCCGGACGCTGGCTCCCAGCCGTGCGGGTTCGCCATTTGAAGTAATACATCATACTACTACGAAAGTTGCTGTCGATCGCCACCTTGAAAGCTTTTTCTCAAGGTGGCCCGGTCTACGCCGATACCGACAAGGCCATGTGCTCCCTCATTGTACAGTGGAGGTCCAGATCAAGCCTGGTACCCTATGACCGTGAAAGCCAGCAACACAATCCCAGCGCGTGACAGTACGGGTGAGAGCGATCTGAGAGTCATCACCGTCCGTGTCGGCAATGAGTTGCTCTGTCTGGACATCCTCTCCGTTGTCGAAATCGTGCGCACCGCAGACCTGCGAATGACCCGCGTCCCGAATGCACACACGAATGTGTTGGGTGTCGTCAATCTGCGCGGCAAGGTGTTGCCCGTACTCGACCTGGGAGGCTGTCTGGGCCAACCTGCCCACGGCGCACGTGAACGGCTGGTGGTCGTCGAAATGGGCAGCAGCATCGCTGGTCTGAGTGTTGATGAGGTAGCAAAAGTGGTCTCCATCTCCAGGAGCGACCTCGGCGAGTCGGTGACGGCCCGCGGGCACCACGGCACACCCCTCACCGTCGCCGGGCACATCATGACCTTCATCGACGTGGGTACCGTTGTCGCTGCTGCCGGCGGAGGCTGAGTGGACGCTCTCGAACAGAGCCTGATCGACGGCTTCGTCGAGGAGGCGGGGCCGCTGCGGGTCGCCCTGCGGGCGGGCGTCACCGCCTTACAGGACAATGCCATCGATGCGCGGGCCCTGGGAGAGCTCACCGAGGCACTCGAAGTGCTGTCACGGAATGCGGGCTTTCTGGAACTCGAAGCCCTGGAGGCCCTGTGCCGGGACACGATACGCCTCATCGATCGCCTTGACACCGAAGGACCTATGATCGCCGGGTTGCTCGTTGAAGCGTTGGTAGCGGCAGAAGAAGCCATCGAAGGTCTGTCACACTACGTCATCAACATGCCCGTCGCCGCAGGCATCGCACCCCGGTTGGCAGCGGCCCTGGGCCGTCCGGCGTCGGTACCCCTTGCGGGGTCCGATCTGTCGCCGGAAGCACAGATCGCTTTGCTCGGCAGCAACGGCGGCGGCAGCGATGACTTGCTGGTTCTCGGACTGGACTACGAAGACGAGGACGACGACGAGGACGATGCCGTCGCCCCGCCAGCGCCAGCGCCGGCGCTCATGGAACTCGAGCGCGTTGAGGTGGTGGAAGGTCCCATCAGTGACGAGATCGCCGACTTCCTCCCCGATTACATGGCCGAGTCGGATGAGATCGTTGAGCGTCTCGACGAACAACTGGTGCGGCTCGAGGAGGACAGTGACGACGCGGCCCTGCTCAACGATATCTTCCGCGGCGCCCACACGCTGAAAGGGACCTCTGGTTTCCTGGGCCTGACGCAGGTAGCCGACCTGACCCACAAGATGGAGACCGTCCTCGATCAGTTGCGCAACGGCGAACTGCCGCTGACGCAGGACCTGATGGACGTCCTGCTGCGCGCCATGGATGACCTGAAGCTCCTGCTCCGCGACATCCGCGGGGGAACCCTGGTCCGCAGGGACGTCGATGCCGTACGGCGTGACCTGGTGAGTCTGGCCGCAGGGGATCGACCGGCTCTCCCCCTACCGGCCGTTCCTGTTGCGTCTGCAGCCGCACCCGCAGAGGCACCGGCACCTGCCGGATCCGCTCCTGCACCGCCAGCGTCGCCGACCCGCGAGCCCGACCAGATCATCCGCGTTGACGTGGAACGGGTCGACCAGATCATGAACCTTGCGGAAGAACTCGTGCTGGGGCGCAACCGGCTGCTGCAGTTGAACGCGCAACTCGGCCGCACCACCGCAGAAGGCTCCCTGCTGAGTATGCTGTCCGAGGCGACGGGGCAGATGGAGATGCTCACCGGCGAACTGCAGGAGTCCGTCATGAGCATGCGCCTGGTCCCCGTTGCACGCGTTTTTTCCCGATTTCCACGTATGGTGCGCGACCTGGCACGCGACCTTGGCAAGGAAGTCGAGTTGACTCTCGACGACGGCGACACGAAGATCGACAAATCCGTCGCCGACGAGATCGGCGATCCCCTCGTGCACCTGGTGCGCAACGCCGTGGACCACGGGATCGAGAGCAGAGAGCAGCGGATCGCCGCCGGAAAGGCAGAGCGCGGCAGGGTGAAACTGGCGGCGAGCCACGAGGGCAACCATGTCATTCTGCGGATCGAAGACGACGGCGCCGGCATGGATCCGGAGGTGCTCAAGGCCAAGGCCGTGGAGCGGGGCATCCTGCGCCCCGATGAGGTCGAACAGATGGCGGATCACGACGCCTGGGATCTGATTTTTGCCCCTGGCTTCAGCACGGCCGAGGCTGTGACCGATGTCTCCGGCAGAGGCGTGGGCATGGACGTCGTCAAGACCAACATCAGCAGATTGCACGGCACCATCACCATCGAGTCTGAGCTTGGTGTGGGCACGCGCGTGATGGTCCGTCTGCCGCTGACGCTGGCCATTATCGGCGGGCTGCAGGTGGCCTGTGGCGACGAGGTCTACATCATTCCCCTGACTTCCGTGCTCGAGGCGGTGACCATCAACAACGACCAGGTGGAGATCGTCCAGGGGCGCAGGGCGGTCATCTCCCGTGGCAAGGTGATGCCCCTCATCGACCTGGCAGCAACCCTCGGCACCCCTGTCAGCCCGGACCGAGCCGTGCACTATGTGGTCATCGTCGGCCTCGCTGAGCGCCGGGTGGGACTGCTCGTTGAGCGCCTGCTCGGGCAGGTCGATGTCGTCATCAAGCCTCTTGGCCAGGTCATCGGCGCCGCCGCCGGCATCGCCGGGGCGACCATCCTGGGAAACGGCGACGTCGCGCTCATCCTCGATCTTGGCGACCTGATCGACTCGCTCGATGAGTCCGTCAATCAAGACAACGCATCATCAGCCCGCTGCACGTCAGAGGCAGCCGGAACTCCCCTTCGGAGGCAGTAACATGCACAGGACCATGCGGCTCACAACCAAGCTGATTTTGCTGCTTCTCGTCTTCGGCCTCGTGCCGATGGCGGTTGTCGGGTACATCGCCTTCGAGGAGGCCGACGAGATTGACGGCCTCATCGGGCTGGAACTGGAAATCGGGGCGGCGAATATTGCCGACAAGATCGACCGGAACCTGTTTGAGCGGTACGGCGATGTACAGGCCTTTGCCGTCAACAGTGTCCTGCGTGATCGTCAGCAATGGTACCAGACGTCGACGACCGACCTCGTCGAGGTGATGAACCGTTATGTAGACACGTACGACATCTACTACCTGACGATGCTGGTCGATCCGGCGGGGAGACTGATCGCGGTCAACGATCGCGACGCCACCGGTCAGCCCCTGGCAACGGCGGGGCTCTATGCGCGCAACTTCACCAACAAGCCCTGGTTTCAGGCCCTCCAACGGGGCGAGTTCACGACTCGTATGCCCTTCACCGCCCCGGGCAATGATGTCACCGACGGAACGTTCGTCGAAGGCATGCACATCGATCCAGAGGTCAACGCCGTCTACCCGGCCGACGATGGTCTGACTTTCGGTTTTTCGGCGCCGGTATATGAAGACGGCCGCATCATCGCCTACTGGACCAACCGCACCAAGTTCGCTCTGGTCGAAGAGATTTTTGCCGCAACACACGTGGTGCTTGAAGGGCGGGGCTTCGGCAGCGCCGAACTGACCCTGCTCGACGGCGACGGACGGGTGATCGTCGATTACGACCCACTTCGGCAGGGGACGGCAAAGGTCATCCACGACTTCAGCGTGCTGCAGAAACTGAACCTCGTCGATCAGGGCGTCGATGCAGCGGTACGTGTAACTCGGGGGCAACGGGGATCCGGTACGGCATTTCATGTGCGCAAGGGGATCAAACAGGTGGCCGGCTTTGCGCCGCTGCAGGGCGCCCTGGGCTTCCCGGGAATGGACTGGTTCGTCCTGGTGCGTGTGGAAGAAGGCGAGGCGACCTCGGCGACTATCAAGGCAAAGCGCCAGGTGTTGATCGCCGCCGCCGCTGCGGCCGTGCTGATTCTGCTGTTTGGCCTGGTCATTGGCCGGTCCGGTGCCCGCCGTCTGCAGGAGATGGTGTCCGTAGTTCAGGGCATTGCCGCCGGCGATACCGGCGCACGTTTGCCCGGCCGTCAGGGGGATGAACTCGGTGTCCTGGCGGCCGCCTTCAACGATATGGCGGAACAGATCGAGGCGTCGCAGGCGTCGCTCGCTGGCAGCCTGCAGGTGGCGGCCATCAAGGCGGGCCTGGTCGAGAATGCGCCGATCAACATCATGATGGCCGATCTCGATTTCACCATCACCTACATAAACCCTCAGTCCATGAAGACGCTGCGCGAAATCGAAGATGTATTACCCTGCGCCGCCAATGAGGTCCTCGGCAAGAGTGTCGACTTCTTTCACAAGCACCCGGCCCATCAACGTGGCATCCTCAGTGACCCGAAGAATCTCCCGCACCGCA
>CALFPI010000098.1 GCA_937919035.1 uncultured Gemmatimonadaceae bacterium | reverse complement strand
GAAGAACCACCTCCTTCTTTCCCTATCGACCAGCATTGCCTGGTCGCACCGGATGAAGAGTCCGTCGATCTGCGGACAGGTGACAGTTACCTGTGCCGCCCGGGCCTGGCCCACCAGATCATCAACGAATCCGACGCGGACTTCGCCTACCTGGTGATCGCCAACGATCCCCCCCACGACACCTGCTACTATCCGGACAGCGGCAAACTGGCTCCGGGGTACAAGAAGCTGTGGGGGCCAATGCCCGATGCCTGGCGCTTCTGGCAACCACAGGAGGGTGTGGAGTACTTCACAGGCGAGGAATAGGCCCTCAACGACAACGCGCGCGGCATGGCCCAGACCACGCCGCGCGCATTGCGGACGATTTTCCGTGCAGGACTTCAGCGCACGCTGGTCTTGACCCGCCCCCAGGAGATGGACTGGATCAGCGTCGTCAGATCGACGTCGCCTGCCCATGACGGCCAGGAATCTTCCGCCAGATCGTTGTTTGTCAGGTTCTGTCTGTTCGAACCATCCGCATTCATCGTCCAGATGTTCGGAGCGCCGCCGCCAACGGTGGCCAGGAATGCGATCTGCGTGCCGTCCGGAGACCACACCGGTACGGCCTCAGAGTCAGTGCTCGTCTTCGTCAGGTTCACACGGTTGGTCCCGTCCGTATTCATCATCCAGATGTCATAGTTCTCATCAAACCCACTCCTGGTCTTGACTTCGAAGGCGATGCGGGACCCATCCGGCGACCAACTGGCGTGGGTCTCGTTCCAGCCACTGCCATTGTTGGTCAGGTTTGTGTCGCCCGAGCCATCTACGTTGACGATGTGGATGTCTGCGCCCCCCGAAACATCGCCGATGTAGAGCAGCTGCGTAGCATCCGGTGACCAGGTTGGAAACCCGTCCCAGGCACTGTCGGTGGTCACTCGCGTCTGATTGGAGCCGTCCGCGTTCATCACGTAGATGTCGTTGTTCGACTCGCGACGCGACCAGAAGGCGATTTTTGTTCCGTCCGGCGACCAGACGGGGTTCTCGTCCCGGGCCGCGTTGTCTGTCAGGCGCGTCTCGTTGGTGCCGTCCGTGTTGACGGTGTAGATCTCGCGATTGCCGTCACGGGAGGACACGAAAGCGATCTTGTGCCCTCCGGCGGCCAGCGAAGGTGCTTCATTGGCGCCCTCGCTTGTCACCTTTGTCACGCCCGAACCGTCGGCAGCCATGACATAAACATTTTTGCTGCCGTCGCGTCCGGACTGGAAAGCGATGCTGCCGTTGCCCTGGGCGGTGACCTGCGTGGCCAGTGACAACAGCATGGTGAGAAGCAGTGATTTTCTGTACATGGGACATTCCTCTCGAGAACGTGAACAACAGTGAGTGGCAGTGAAGGTGGCAGTGAAGGTGGCAGTGAGCTTTCAGGGCAGATCGACCTGATGCTGCAGCCCACTGGCGGCGAGAGCCCTGCGGATGAACACAGAGCCGCCGCACAGTTGCAGGCCTGCTGCGAGCCAGCGCTCCAGCAGTTCGAGGCCGGCGGGATCGATGAACTGTATCCCGGCCAGATCCAGCACCAGTTGTGTCCCGGGGCGGTGCAGTCGGCGCAACTCGCCATCCAGCAACTCTATCTCCTCGGGACCGATGCGGCCCGCCAGCTGCAGTCTGATCCGCTTGTCTGTTTCGGGGTGGGCGATGATACGCAGCAAGGCGAATTCCTCGGTTTGGCTACACCCCCTCCTAATGCAAGTGCCGGGCCAACGACGAACAGCCACTCGGGACAATGCTCCCAAGTGGCTGTTTATCAACCGTTTATGCTGCAATCTGTGAGACGTTACGAGCTGTGAGGCCAGAATTCATGGCATCCACATATGGATGCCACAGATCTAGCCGATACGTCGCAAGTCTATTAGATAAAAATAGTTACGATAGTTTTTTCATCGGCATCCATATTTGGCTGCAACCGTCGGTATGCGGATGCGAATCGTTGCGGGCCGCTATGCACGTTCGATCCCAAGTTTCTTGAGTCGACCGTAGAGCGTCGACGGTTTGAGGCCCAGAATCTCGGCGGCGCCACCAGGACCGCGGATCACGCCCCCCGTGTGCGCCAGAACCTGCTCGATGTATTGCCGTTCATACTGTTCCAACCCGACCCACTCAGATACTCCCTGCTGCACATGGGTTTCGGCCTCCAGAGCCAGATCCTCGGCGCGGATCTCCTCCCCCGGGCAGACGATCACTGCGCGCTTCACCACGTGTTCCAGTTCGCGCACGTTTCCCGGCCAGCCATAGGTGGACAGAGCCTGCTCCGCCGCGGCCGTCAGTCCCTGGATGGGTTTGTTCAGATGGGCCGCCATACGCGTGGCGAAAAACGCCGCCAGCAGCGGCATATCCGATTGGCGATCGCGCAGAGTGGGCAGAACCACCTCGAACACCCGCAGGCGGAAGTACAGATCTTCACGGAAGGTCCCGTCACGGATCATGCTGCGCAGGTCGCGATTGGTCGCCGCCACAACGCGCACGTCAGACCTCAGGCTCTGCATTGCTCCCAGACGCTCGAAGGTGCGCTCCTCGAGCAGCCGCAGCAGTTTGACCTGCGCCTCCAGGGGCATGTCACCGATCTCATCGAGAAACAGCGTGCCTCCTGCCGCCAGTTCCACCTTGCCGAGCTTGCGATTCGTGGCACCGGTGAAGGCGCCTCGTTCGTGGCCGAAGAGTTCGGATTCCACCAGGTCATGGGGGATGGCGCCGCAGTTGACCTGAATGAAGGGTCCCGCCTTGCGTGGGCTGCGCCCATGTATGGCGCGGGCCGCCACGCCCTTGCCGGTCCCGGTCTCGCCCAGGATCAACACGGTTTCCCGCGTCGGTGCCACTTGTGCCAGTTCGGCCTGGACCCGCCGCAAAGCCGGGCTGTTGCCGACGAACTCGCCGGTGGAACTGCCATCGTTCAGCGCTGCCGCCAGACCTGCGGTACGCGGGTTGGGCAACACCCGCACTTCTATCGATGCCGATTCGGACGTATTCAGATCGCGGTCGATCGCCTTGACCTCGAAGCGATACACACCCTCGATGAGGGCTGCATAGAAAGCTCGCCGGTCGTGAGTCGGCCGCCGCCAGTTGCCCTCGCTGCCATGGAGCCGGCAGGTGTAGAGCATATCCCGTGGGTGCGTGCGGAAGGACAACGCCGTGTATTCGAAAGTGACGGGATTGTCGGCGACAACTTCGACGGACGAGGTGGCGGGATGAATTTCGTCCGCGATGATCTGCAGGATTCGAACCCTGGGAGGCACATGCTGGGGAGCGTAACCCACAAGCCCTCCCTGCGTTCCCAGCCACAAGGTTCCATGAGAATCCTGCACGATCTGCTGCACAGAGCCGATATGCTCGGAGTGCACGCTTTGGAAGGCATCGTCGTGCCAGCGGCTGATGCCGCTTTCGGTGCCAATCCACAGATGGCCGAGACTGTCAAGAAAGAGGCACTGGATGAAGTTGCTCGGCAGCCCCTCCTGTATGCTGAAGTTGTGGAACTCGGTTCCGTCGAACCGGCTCAGGCCACCGATCGTGGCGATCCACAGGTTGCCCTTCCCGTCGTCGCAGAGATCCTCAACACAGTTGTCAGGCAGGCCTTCGGCGACGCCGTAAAACGACAGCCCGTCGACTTCGCTGTAGCGTCCAACGCCCCGCCCCGGTCCCTGGCCGCCGAGCCCCCCTAGGCCAAACCAGATGGCCCCATCCGCCCGCTTGCAGATCGAAGAGATATACTGCAAGCCCTCCCGTGGGAGTTCGAGCAGTTGGGTGAGGCTCCCCCTCGCATAGCAGGAGAGCCGAAGATTCCGTGCGTCCCCGTGGCCGATGTAGAGCACCCCGGCCTCGTCTTCTGCCAGACTGTAGACGCGCGCCAGTGGCCCGCCGTGCTCGGCGCCGACTCGGTGGAAGCGCTGCCCGTCGCGGCGAATGAGTCCATCCCAGTCACCGAGCCAAAGGGTGCCATCCCTGTGCTGGTGCAGGGCCATGCAGTCGATGGTCGACAGACCTTCCTGCGGACCAACCGTTTCGAGTGTGCTGCCATCCCAGCGCGTCACGTGGGTGGCGTCCGGTCCCTCGATGGCGCCGAAACCAGCCCAGATGTGGCCGGCAGCGTCCTGCATCAGGCAGCTGATCGGCCCCTGACCTGTGTCGATGATGTGGATGCCTGTGGGGTCGTGGCAGCAGGCGCCTCCGCCCCAGGTGGCAAACCAGACGTGGTCTTCGTGATCCAGGTGCATGGCGCTCACGTTGTCGTGCGGCAGACCATCCTCCAGACCAAAACGCCGCGTCTGATCGTCAGGCGGATCCCCCGACAGACAGAGAATGCCGCAGCCCGCATCACACACCCAGATGCGTCCTTCACGGTCGCACTGGATCTTGCGCACATATTTCCTGATCTCCACGTCGACAGGCTGATAGTCGGTCCCGTCGATGCGCCCGAGGCTCTGCCGCCCACCAACCCAGAGGGGCCCGCCGGCCAGCGGTCGCATGATGGCCGTGACCGGGCAATCAGGACGCTCGGTCCGGCCCTGCCACGGGTGCAATCGTTGCCCGTCTGAAGCGAATGGCTCAAAACGATCGCCGTCATAGCGCACCAGGCAGCCCATGGCGAACAAGGTGTGGCCGTCCTCATCCAGGGCACTGCCCCAGCAGTAGTCGCCTTAGTCGAAGCAGTCCCTTGCATAGAGTCCCGAGAGGTCCTGCAGCGCATCGTCATCACAGTACCCGATGAGGATTCTGTGCGATTCTGCCGTGGCGAAACCGGCAAACCAGACCCGTCCCGTGGGCTCCACCGAGACGTGGGTGATGGTGCTGTCGACGCCCCAGATATCCGGCGCGAGTCGGTGAAACCCCTGCTCGTCGTACCAGCTGACGCCACCGGCACAGCCGAACCACAGACGCCCCCTCTGGTCGGCCTCGATGACGTATACCTGGTTGCCACTCAGGCCGTCCCTGGTGGTGAAGGTGGTGAAAGTCTCCCCATCAAAACGGCTGACGCCGTTGGTTGTCGTCGCCAGCCAGAGGAACCCGGCAGCATCCTCGGCGATGTGCTGCAGGCGCAGGCCCGCCAGGCCATCGTTGGGTGTGTACGTCTTCCAGGTGCCGCTCTTCATGGTGACTCGACCTTCATGGTAACTTGACCACCTGCCAGTCACGAGTGAATGTGCCTGTCACCCGGATGGTGCCATCGGCGCCCAGAATCACAATCTCCGGCGCCCCTCTGGGGACAAACCTGATCTGCTCAATCGCCTCCGTAGCGCCTGCTGTCAGCACGAGTAGCCGCCGGTCCGGGAATCGGGGGTGTGGATAGGTGACCATCAGGACCTCGCCGTCGCCCGCACGTAGCGTGCCGATCGCTGGCCTGCCATCCTCCCAGTGGATCGGCAGATCGGCGGCCAGGTCGGCGAGGATCGTATTCGTCTCGGGCGTACCGATGAGGACGAGGTTGGCATGCGTCTGCAGTGCATCTGTGACGGTCGTGTCGGCGAGAGTTCTCAGCTGCAGGCGAAGCTGACGTGGTGTTCGTGTGATTCTTTCGGCGAAAGCCTGATACCGATCGGTCACGTCCTGCGAGCCGCGCGTACCATAGACGATGACATGGTAGTCCAGCAGCGCCCCCCACAGCCCGGCATAGGGTGGACCCACCTCGGTGGCGTCATCGGGCCGGACCGTACAGTCACCAGACTCGAGTTGCAGCGGCAGCCAGCCGCCTGCGGGCGCCATCCCGGTGTAACAGGTGGCCCCGTCGACTACAATCGTCACCTGCCGTTGCGGATCCAGCAGCGGCGTGTCGAGTTGCAGGGACAACTGGCGGACGTTGTCGGTGCGAACCGTGACGCGATTGCCGCTATGTGCTTCTGCCGTGATCCGGCCAAGGGCGTGCGGCGTCTGCAGCGCTTCGATGCGCACCCAGTAGCTGCGTCCGTACCGTCGAGGGTTGGCCGTCACATGCACAACCTTCGCCGGCGCCGGATCGCGTCGATACGAGTCGAACCAGGCGAACATCCGGCCATCCGCGTAGGCCTGTGTCCACACATCGTGATCGACCTCGGGGTACTCCGTGTACTGCACGTCGTAGCCCAGGTCCTGCAAGCGTACCGCCATCCGGCGGGAATGCTCGACGCGGACCGACTGATCCAGGGCCCCGTGGTGCATGGCGATCGGCAGATGCAGGGCATTCTCGGCGTGCGGGAGCGGGCTGGATTCATCCCGCACGGCCGCAGTAAGAGTATCCACCACCGA
>CALFPI010000097.1 GCA_937919035.1 uncultured Gemmatimonadaceae bacterium | reverse complement strand
CTGGGCCTCTGGCTCCTCTGGACTTTGTACTGACAAAGGACGATCGCTCATGTATCCCAACCCCATCAAGCAGAAGCTCGCCGCCGGCGACGTCGTCCTTGGCACGGGCCTGGCCGCTTTTTCGCCGCACATCGCCGGGCCCACCCTCGGCACAGGCATCGACTTTCTCTGGATCGATACGGAACACATGCCCTATGGCGTGGAGGCACTGGATGTAATTCCCATTCTCGCCCGGCAGCGAGGCGTGGCTCCCATGATCCGCGTCGCCCACAATGACCCGGGGTTGATCAAGAAGGCGTACGACGTGGGTGCCGTGCTGGTCATGGTACCCCAGGTGAATACGGCGGACGAGGCCCGCCGTGCCGTAGACGCCGCACGCTACGCACCGGAAGGCAACCGGGGCCTGTCGCCGATGTGGACCCGTATCGCCGGCGTCGACTGGCAGACCGTGCTGGATACAGCCAACGACGAAACCCTGCTGATCTGCCAGATGGAGAGTCAGCAAGCCTGGGACAATCTCGACGAGATCGCCGCAGTTCCCGGCATCGACATCATCCTCGTCGGCCCGCTGGATCTGTCCGCCTCGCTCGGGCTGGCAGGACAGACTGGATCCGAACAAGTGCAGCGGATCATGCAGGAAGTGCCCAAGCGACTGGAGGGCACCGGCATCGTTGTCGGTACGACGCTGGTCGATCCCGAAGAGATCAAGCAGAAGATCGACTGGGGCTATCGCTTCCTGAACGTGGGCAGTCCCCTCGGTTATGGTGTACAGGCCGTCACCGAACATGTGCGCGATCTGCGGGCCCACGCGGCCAAACGCAGATGAGCCCGGCTTCGGGGCCGGATTGGGCGGCCACGGATCGCTGGCTTTTTGGTGAAGCGTGGACCGGCGCCTGTATCAGCCAACATGCGCACCAGTTGTGCGATATCATTGGCCCACGCTGGTCGGGGACGGATGCAGAGTGGCGCACCATCGAGTACATCCATCAGCAGTTGCGTTCCTGCGGCCTCGATGAGGTAGCCATCGAGGAATTCGACATGGTCTGCTGGGCCTGGTCGGCAGCGACGGCGCACATCATGGACGGCCCTGCCCTCGACGTGCTGCCCTTCATTGGCTGCCCGTCCTTTTCCCACAAGGCCCCCGTGGTGGATATCGGCCACGGCACTGCACGCGAGATCGCTGCCGTCGCCGACCGTCTGCCTGGCGCCATTGCGCTGCTGAACATGAGCTATGCGCCCTTTTCCACGCCTGTGCCCCACGCCTACCGGCTGCGTGACATCGCTGCCGCCGGCGCCGCGGCGGCGGCTGTGATCGATCCCAAGAGTGGCGAGCGCCGTGAGTACCATTCGGCGCACGATGTCCGCGATCCCGATTTCGTCGCACCGCCCCTGCCCTGCATCACCATCACGCGCGAAGCCGGTGCCCGCTTGCGGCGCACGGACAACGCGCAATTGGCGATCGACGTCACCACATCGCAGCAGACGCAGCGCAGCGCCAATGTCCACGGCGTGCTGCATGGCAGTCGTTGGCCGGAGGAAGACCTTGTGCTGGGCGGACATCACGACACCGTGTACGGCACGCCAGGCGGCAACGACAACGGCTCCGGCACAATCGCAACTCTCGAAACCGCGCGTGTCCTGGCTCGCCTGCGGCGAGAGGCCGATACCAGCCCGGGACGGACGCTGCACTTCGTTACCTACGCCGCCGAGGAACAGGGCTTTCTGGGATCATTCGAATACGTGCGCCGTCACTACGGTGATGGCACGCGCCCGCGCCTGGCGATCAACCTGGACGAACTGGCGGCGGGCCACATGAAAGGCCTCGTGGTCGGCTTCGATCACCTGCGCGACCTGGTGCAGCAGCAGTTCGACAGTATGGAGGATGGCCTGCAGTGCCACGTCATGTCGCAACTGGACAACTCCTCCGATCACTTCCCCTTCCTGGTGGCCGGTATCGACGCAGCTCATCTGTGGCGCTGGCGCTTCCGCGGACGCCATGCCGACGCCGACTACCACCACGAGAGCCCGGATTCAGCCGACAAACTCAACGTCCGCGAGCTCAAAGATTACACCGCGCAACTGTCCCGTCTGGTGCTGCGGCTGTCGCACGTAGCACCAGAGCAATGGCCACAACTCGGCGTACCTGCAGCAGAGGCAAAAGCACGCGTCACTGCCGAACGTGGAGCGGTTGTGCGAGTGTATTGAGCCAGGCCCTGTCGAACAGAAACGCGCAACTACCTGGTGCTCTTTTACCTGGTACTCTTCCCAGCCAGCACGAACCAGATCGTTCGGATCATGATCTTGAAATCCAGCATCAGCGACGCGTTCTCTATGTAGTAGAGATCGTATTGCAGCCGATCGGCAGCAATGCTGGAGAAGTCCGTCGATTTCATGTCGAATTCGTGCTTCGATTGCGCCCAGCCGAGCAACCCGGGTTTGACGTTGAAACGACGCCGGTAAAACGGGATCTCCTTGGCGAATTTTTCGACGAAGAACGGGCGCTCCGGCCGCGGTCCGACCAGACTCATGTCACCCCGCAGGAAGTTGATGCACTGTGGGATCTCATCAAAATGCAGCGCCCGCAACACGCGGCCCACGCGTGTGACCCGGGGATCGGCGGTCTGCACCCAGGTCGGTCCCGTTTCATCCTCGGCTTCGACCACCATGGAACGGAACTTGTACATGGCGAAGGGTTTCCCCTTACGCCCGACGCGCTCCTGGCGGAACAGAATCGGGCCGCGTGAATCGAGGCGAATGGCGGCGACGACCAGAATCCACAGCGGTGCCAGACCCACGAGCACAAGCAACGCCACGGCGATGTCGGTGAGCCGTTTGGCAGCACTTTCCCACGGCGCCATGAGCTGCGGCCGCAGTTCCATAAGGGGCACGCCGTAAATCTGGTTTGTGCGCACATGCCCGGTGACGATATCGTAGAGGTCGGGGGTGATACTGAAAGACACGGCCGATCCTGGCCCGCCGGCGGCTTCCACGATGCGCAGGATCTCCTCGTGACTGTTGGACTTCAGCGCGATCAGCACCGCCTCGACCCCACGCTGCCCGACGATGCGCCCCAGATCAGCCACCGTTCCCAGTACCGGCAACCCTTCGACAGACTCCTCTTCGACCTCGCCGGGCGCACGCACGAAGCCGATCACCTCGTACCCCTGTGCCGGCGTTGCCCGCAGGCTCTGCAGCAAGCGCGCACCGCGCTCGTCCGTGCCGACGATGACGGCGTTGTGGCGGCCGATACCGCTGGTCAGCAGGCGCACCTGCAATGTGCGCAGCACAATACGTCCGCCTGCCACCAGCAGCACCAGTGTCAGCCAGTAGGATCCGACCAGGGCCCGCGTGAAGGACATGCCCTGATGCAGATCAAAAGTGGCAATGAACAGCAGCAGCACACCGACGGTGATCACCTTGAAGATGGCGATCGACTCATCCAGTCGTGACGCCGTCTGTCGGGGACGGTATAAACCGTTGAATACGAGCAGCACCAGCCAGCACAGATAGATCAGCGGCAGCACATCGTACAGATAGAATTCAAGGACGAAGGCGAAGGGCGGACCTGGGGCAAGAGGATGCTGCTCGAACCAGGCGTGGGTCACACTAGCCAGTGAGCCACCTACATGTTTCATCCACAGCAGTGCGACCGTCGCCAGATTGATGGCAACCATATCGCTGAGCCCGAGCAGAGCCGTGATCCAGACCTGTGACATGCTCAGTTGCCCCCGGTGTCCGTAGTCTCGGGACGGGGCAGCGTCTGCCAGACGGTGTGACGCTGGCCACGCAACGCCCCCAGCACACCAAGCAGGGCGCCGAGATTGATCGCACAGAAGTAGGCCGGGACGTAGAACAGGCTGAGGCGCCCCGGCCCCGCGGGGAAAAGCACCCCGACCGTGGCCAGAACGTAGAACAGAACCTGGCTGCCAAAGAACCAGTCCCAGGGAGTCTCGCCGGACAGACCCGGCATGGCACTGGTCAGCAGCATGACGAGCAGCAGCAGCGGCACCAGCCAGCGGATGACCTTGTGTGATATCACCTGGAAGCAGAACAACGGCTGCGTCAGCGGGTTCCATGCACCCGGTACCGACCATAGGCCGTACAGGGAGCGGGCCACGATCCGACGTCGACGCCTGAGCTCATCACTGAAACCGATCGCCACTTCCTCCTCGGCAATGGCCGATGGTTCGTAGACCACACGCAGACCGCGCAGACGAACACGAATTGGCATGATGAAGTCGGAGATGATGGCTGGCCCAAGCTCCTCGAAAAACTCCCGGCGCAGGGCATAGATCGAACCATTGGCCCCGACCAGCGAGCCCAGCAGGCTCTCCCGTCGCTTGAGGAATTGTTCGTAGCGCCAATAGAACCCCTCACCCTTGCCTGCAGCCACACGCTGAGGATTCCGGTAGTGCAACTCGCCACACACACAGCCCACGCAAACGTCGGCGAAGGGTCGCACCAACTGCAACAGCGCATCCGTGGCGTACATGCTGTTGGCATCGGAAAATACCAGGACGTCGCCCGTCGCCTGACGCACCGCAGCATTCTGCGCCATGGTCTTGCCGGCATTCTGCTCCTGCCGCAGGAACAGGTATCCCGGGTTGCCGACAAAGGTGCGAGCCACGTCGTCGGTGGCGTCCGTCGAGCCATCGGAGACGACGATGATCTGCAGCCGCTCCTGCGGATAGTCGAGGGCAAAGCTGTTCTCCAGCTTGCTGGGCAACACGCTTTCCTCGTTGAAAGCTGTAATCACGAGGCTTACCGTCGGCAGTTCCTCGGGCAGAGGATGCGCCGGCTGGCGCCGGCCCGAAGTGAGCAAAGACAGCAGGATGGGATATCCCAGGTAGGTGTAGACGATCAGGCCAGCGGCAACCCAGAAAATGTCGACAGGGGTCACGTCGTCGTCGCGTGCTTGGTCACCAGCAGTGGCCCCAGGATGAGCCGCTGCAGGCCCGAATCCAGCAGCACACCCATGGCATCTGCTGCGGAACAGACAATGGGGGACCCATGCAGATTGAATGAGGTGTTGAGCAGTACATGGCGACCCGTACGCTCGCCGAAACGGGCCAGGATGGCCTCGTACCCCGGGTTCTGCCCGTCTTCGACCAGTTGCGGCCGGGCCGTCAGGTCGGCATTGTGCACGGCCGCCATGAATTCCAGCCGCTGCTCCGTTGAATCGAAAGTGTTCATCATGTACGGTGAGGGCAGACCCTTGGGATTGGTAAAGTAGGCCGCTGCATGGCGCCGCAGGACCACGGGCGCAAAAGGCATCCAGAAGTCCCGCTTCTTTATCATCCGATTGATGACTCGAACCACATCCTGGTTCCGCGGGTCTGCGAGAATCGAGCGGTTCCCCAGAGCCCGCGCACCGAATTCCATGGGTCCGGCGGCACGCGCGACAATCTCGCCATCGGCCAGAAGCTGTGCCACGCGGTCGGCCATGTCGGCCGGTTCTTCCACGGTGACCTGATCGCCGGCGGCCGCGGCCGCCTGCCGGCATTCTTCCGGCGAAAGATCGTTGCCGAGATAGCAGTGTTCGATCGGTCTTGGCCGGCCACCGAGAGATCGAGCTTGCAGG
>CALFPI010000096.1 GCA_937919035.1 uncultured Gemmatimonadaceae bacterium | reverse complement strand
TGTTGGTCCGGGCTGCCGGCACGACCGAGGTCAAGGGGATCGTCATTCGTCTGCTCTTCGATCCGGCCATTGTTGAGTTTGTCTCCTACACGCTGGGTGACGTCACACCGGGCGCTCTGGCGTTGCCGAAGTCACCCGAACTGCGCGACGATGGCCTGGCCGAGGTCGAGGGTGGCTCCACCATTCTTGGTGCCGGTCTCACATCGGTCACCAGTGGCGGCCTGCTGGGAACCTTCCAATTTCGCATGCTCGACAGCCTGCCAGACGCCGGTGCCGGCATCTGGCTGATCAGCGTTGAGGTCAACACATCTGCCAGCCCGGATGATGAAGATGTGCTCACCTTCAGCCCCGGCGATCTGGGGGTGACCTTGGCTCAGCGGTTCGCCAACCGGATCTTCAATGCCGAAATCACACGTCGCTTCGACGGTGCCACCGTCGCCTGGGAAAGTCGCTTTGCCGGCCTCGCCGATACCGTGCGCGTGCGCGCCGCCGGTGACAGTCTCTGGCGCGTTACCACCGCCGGCGCCGCCGCCGGCTATGATACTGCCGTCGTCGCCGCCGCCCGCCTGTTGTTCGCCGCTGGGGTCACCATTGCCGACAGCAGCCTTGCGAACACTTCTGCACGCGACTCCGCTCTCACCGCCGCCGATCTGGGCCCACCGTACGCCGATGGCTTTCTGGCTTCCCTTACCGCCCTCAATCGGTTGTTGTTGTCACGGCGCCACCTGGTCAACATTGACAGCCTTGCCGGCGACACCCGGTACGAATTTGTCGCCCGTTCCACGGGGCTCGCCGGCTCTCGCTCCAATCTCTTGTCAGGCGTCTTCCGCACCCGTCTGGCGCCCGATCTGCGCCCGGTGGCCGGCACAGATTTCGACGTGCAGACGACTCTCACAAGTGCTTCCGCCAGTTGGTTCACGAATCGCCTCGCCAATACGCAGATGGTCATCAACGACACCCAGGGCGACGAGGTCGCCGCTATCGAGCTCGATCTCGAAGGGGCTCTGGCGCATTCGGCCACCATCAACGGTCTGACGGCGGCCACCGAGTACGCCTATACCATCACCTCGCGGCTCGTCGACGCCGATGCGCTGGTTCAGCAGGGACTGCTGACGGAAGCGCAACTCACCGTCACCAAGACCGGCACGTTCCGCACGCCCGCCGAGCGCCAGCCGTTGCGCCTGCTTGCCCCGCCGGCACAGGTGGTCAGTCCCGAGGCGGCGGTCATCAGTTTTCGCCTCAATCAGATTGCCCTGGCTGCCGTCTCCTACAGCGAGGTCGCCGCTGGCAGCCCCGACGGTAGCAGCACCGGACTCTACGAGTTTTCCGCCGGCACCGGTGACATTCTCAACGAGCACAGTCTGACCCTCTCCGATCTGACACCGTCGACGCGCTACCGCTACCGGGTCACCGTCGTCACGCCAGACGGTGACAGCCTGTCCACCGACCCTCGCGGCAACCAACAGTGGAGTCGCGACCTGCAGTTCACGACCTCGGCAGCGGGTGATACGTTGCCGCCCGTCATCGTTGAGGGGCCCTTTGTGATTGTGCGGGATGTGCTCGGTATCGTGCAGTTCGTCACCGACGTCGATACACGGGCGACGGTGTTCTTCGGCACGAAGGGAGGCACGTACGGCACCCCGGACGAATTCGAGATTTCGGATCAGACGCCGAATGGCGCCTTGCGCCTGGCTCAGGAGCACTCCATCACGGTCTCTGGGTTGCAGCCGGGTGGCGTCTATGACTATGGCATTGTCGTGGAAGCCGCCAACGGCCAGACCGCCAGTTTTGAGCCCAATCTGCCCGCCGGCAAACGCGCTCATGCCGGCAAGCGGTTGAAAGTGCTGCAACCCCCCGGGGGTGCCGGCTCCTTCACCACCAGCAACGACCCGGATACGCAGTTTCCGGTGATTCTCTCCGGACCTACCGTATCGTCGAAGACCAACAGCACGGCCATCGTCGAGTGGACGACGGACGAACCGGCCTCGTCGGACGTGCAGTTTGGCCTGCAGACCATTGGCGAGGCCCGATCCAACTCCGGTGTCAGCCGCACAAAGCACAAGCTGGTCCTGTCCAACCTTGCCGCCGGCTCCCCTTACTCCTTCCGGGTGGGCTCCACGGATGCCGCCGGCAACGGCGCCACCACCAGCAGCACTGGCGTGTTTGCCACCGACCCGGAGGTCGACCTCACTGCCCCGGCGCTGACGGCGGGCCCACAGGTGATCTATCACAACGACGAAGTCGCCACGATCCAGTGGACGACGGACGAGGACGCCACCGCACAGGTCGAGTTTGGCGTCGATGCCGAGGTCCTGGGCTTCATTCGCACCCTGCCCACCACCGGCACTGTGCACGCAGTGACGCTGACCAATCTGACGCCGTCGACGACCTATTTCTACCAGGTTACCTCTGCCGACCTGAGCAACAACGGGCCGACGCAGAGTACGGTGATGTCGCTGACAACCGATGCTCTGCCGGACATCGTGGCACCGGTAATTGACGCGCTTGTTGTCACCGCGGCAGACTCATCTGCCATCATATCCTGGCAAACCGACGAACTGGGGGACAGCTTTGTTGATCTTGGCACAGTGTCCGGGTTGCTCGACCAGACCACGGGCGATGCGACGGATGTCCTCGCGCACGAGGTGACACTGACCAACCTGCTGCCGGGAACGCAGTACTTCCTCACCGCCGGTTCCAGTGATCGTTCCGGCAACGGGCCGACGGAGTCTGCAGAGGTTTCGTTCACGACCCGGACGTCGGCCGATACCACAGCGCCGAGCCCACCGACGGCTTTGGTAGGCACAGCGGGCAGTCGGACGGTGACGCTCGCCTGGGCGGCCAATCTCGAGGCCGATCTCGGCGGCTACAATGTCTATCGGCGTCGGGCCGGGGAGGGCAGCTTCACGGCGCTGGCAACCCGCCTGAAACTACCGAAGTACCATGATCTGTCCGTGCAGAACGATGTGGCATACGAATACCAGATCACTGCCGTCGACCGTACAGCACCGGCCAATGAATCCCTCGCACAGGCCGCACTGGCATTGACCCCGGTTCTGTCCGCAGCCCCCACCGAACCTTCTGACCTGCGTGTCACCGGTGCGCCGCTGCAGCCCACGTTCACCTTTACCAACGCCGAGCCTTTTGTCACCAGTGCCAGTCTGTCCTACACGATTCAGGTGTCCACGCAGGCTGATTTCTCAGACGTCACGGCTTCTCAATCCGGCATTGTCGCGGGAGCGGGGGTTACCTCGTGGACCATCGGCCGCACACTCGTAGACGAATCGACCTACTACTGGCGCGCCCGCGCCGTCGAGGGTTCGCTGTTGGGTCCATTCACGGCAGCCCAGGAGTTCGTCGTCTCTACCCGCCCGCTGCTGGCAGGTGATTTTGATGATTCCGGCGGCGTGGATTTTGATGATTTCTTCGCTTTTGTCGACGCCTTCGGTGGCTCCGCCGATGACTTCCCGGTTTTTGATCTGAACAATTCGGGCCCGGGAACGTCCATCGACTTCGATGATTTCTTCGCCTTTGTCGACGCCTTCGGTACAACAGCAGGCAAGAGCGCCGGATCCACAACGGCAACGCGACTCGTGGACGATTCAGTGGAATTCCGCATGAGCGCCGACACGGGCCTGGATGGCGCCACGTCGTTGCCTGCCGATATCGTACGCGTGCAGCTGCGAGCGCAGGATCTGGTCGGCGTACAATCGTATGGAGCCGTGCTGAGTTGGGACCCATCAGTGTTGTCCTTTGTTGACGCGCGCTCCCTGGAGGCGTCCGCCGGTGGCGAGTTCTTTCGCGTCTTCGAGCAGCGCCCGGGCCGGGTGCTACTAGGTGACGGTCGGCCCCGTGCTGGATACCAGGTCGCCAGTACGGTGGAAAGCGGCCCGCTGGCGGAATTGACCTTCCGGTTGCACCAACGGCAGTTGGCCAACGACGCTCGGATTCACCTCGAACAGGTGCTGCTGGCAACGACGAGTGGCCAGGTGCGGACCGTGCCACCCACGGCAGCCGTCACCTTGCGCCCGACTGCCTACAACCTCGGTCGCGCCTACCCGAATCCATTCAACCCGGAGACGCAGATCGACTTTTCCCTGGCGGCAGCAACATCGGTGCGACTGGTCGTCTACGATGTCCTCGGACGCCCGGTGCGCAGCTTGCTCGATAGGCAGACCCGAGCGGCCGGCTTCTACTCCGTCCGTTGGGATGGCCGGGATGCATCCGGATACACCGCCGGCAACGGCATGTACTTCTACCGTCTGACCACGGCCGACTTCGTCGCAACAGGCCGGATGATGCTGCTCAAATAGGCCGTAGGTCAGGACAGACCTATGGCTGCCGATGATTTGCCCCTCGACTATGCGACGCTGCCCTCCGTGGCAGGGGATATCGGTGTTGCCTGGGGTCCGAGTGGGGTCGAACGCATCTGGTTCGTCGCCGCCGACGGCGGGTTCTGCGTGCCGCAAGCCTGGAGACAACAAGCCGCAGCGGGATACGGAGTCGGAGAGCAACTGGCAGCCTACTTCGCCGGCACCTTGCAGAGCTTCGATCTGCCGCTGATGCCGCGGGGAACAGCATTCCAACAGAGGGTATGGCAGGCTTTGCTGCTGGTGCCCTACGGCACCAGCTCGTCGTATGGCCAGTTGGCGCGCGCGCTGGGGCAACCAGGGGCGGCCCGCGCAGTCGGTGGTGCCAACCACTGCAACCCGCTGCCCATTGTGATTCCGTGTCATCGCGTCGTGGGCGCCAATGGTAGGCTTGGGGGCTATGCCGGCGGCGTGCACTTCAAACGACTGCTGCTCGATCTGGAACTGCGCCACTGCTACGGTGGCTCCCGTATCGACGGGGCCACCGACGTGCAGGCCTCAACCTGAGCGGAATCATGCGGATCACCCATCTCAACATTCTTGCGGCTGATATCGGCACCCCGGGTGCATCGCGGGTGTATGTCTTTGTTCACCTGCAGACGGACGAGGGCATCAGTGGCATCGGCGAACCCTCCTGCGTCGGCAAGGAACAGGCCGTTGTCGGAGCCCTGCGCGATCTGGAGCACCTCATCATCGGCGCCGACCCGCTCGCCATCGAACGATTGCTGGGTGACATGACGCGTACCGTCATCTGGCGTGGTGGGCCGGTGTTGTCTGCTGCCGTCAGCGGCATCGAACACGCCTTGTGGGACATCAAGGGCAAGGCCCTGGGCGTGCCGGTGTGGCAGCTGCTTGGCGGTCGCGTCCGCGATCGTGTCGAATGTTACGCCTGGATCCACGGCGGCGAACCGAACAGCTATGCCGACGACGCGCACCGGCGCTTGGAAGAGGGTTTTCGCACGGTGAAGTTCACCCCTTTCGAGGGCACGGGTCTCGGCTTGAACAGCGCCCATGGACAGCGTGCCGAAGCCCGCGTGTGCGCCGTGCGTGACGCCGTGGGCAGTGACATCGGCATCGCCATCGATGCCCATGGTCTGTTGAATCCGGTCAACGCCGTGGCCATGGCACGCCGCATTGCCCCCTATGGTATCCTCTTTTACGAAGAGCCCATCCTGCCGGAATCGGCGGCCGCTCTGGCCGACGTGCGGCGACGAATCGACATCCCCGTTGCCACCGGCGAGCGTCTCTTTGGTCGTCACGCCTTTCGCGACTTACTGGTGCATGAAGCCGTGGACGTGATCCAGGCTGATGTCGGCAATGCCGGCGGCATTCTGGAGGTCTACAAGATCGCCGCGATGGCTGAAGCTTTCTACGTCAGCCTGGCTCCACACAACCCCTGGAGCCCATTGACAACAGCCATCAGTCTGCACCTCGACGCGGTGGTGCCCAACTTCCTGATCCAGGAAATCCCCACGGCAGGGGCCCACGCTGGACGCGCCAGGTTGCTGCAACAACCGATCGAGTCGCCGATCGACGGATTTCTCGACATTCCCAATGGTCCCGGGTGGGGTGTGGACCTCGATGACGATTTCATCAAAGCCCATCCCTGGGACCCGTCGGCGCGCAGGACCCCATGGCGCCCACAACGTCCCGATGGAGGTTTGATTCACAGCTGATGTTCACAGCAACCCGCATTATCGCTTATCCTGCCGCAGGCCATCCGGTACATGCCACCGTCGCCGAGCAACTGCGCCAGAGGCTGGCGCCCCATGCACGTCTGGCACCGGTTGAGTCGGCGGCGGCACTCTCCGACCGAGGCGTACTGCACATTGCCGTGCACGGCGATGGCTCAGGTTTTGTCACCGGCCCCGAAGCCACACCCGATGGCGACTGGATGTACGCCCGTATCACCGACGGCGGCGGCCAGTTGAGTGCATCGGCACCGCACTTGCTCTATGCCCTGTTTGCCCAGCTGCGCGATGTTTGGGCGACACAAGACAGCGCCGCTCTGGCGCACGGGCGTCTGCTGCGACCGACGTTTCACGCCATGACCGGTCGTGATGAGCTGCTCATCGGGCGCTACGGCTTCCTCAAACGTCGGCGCCATGCTGTCGACGACGAGGACGTGGAGGCGACGTTTGCGGAACTGGCCCGTGTGGGTTGCTCCCACGTAGTCGTCAACGAGATGGCATCAAACCGGGGCTATGAGCGGGGTCCCCATGGTGAGATCTACTACCGCTTTTATGACTACCTGCCGGACCTGGACCAGTACGTGGAAACCAAGCTCAACGCCGGCACCTATCCGGCAGAGCATCTGCAAGCCAACCTCAGTCGCCTGCAGTCCATGGCGCGTGCTGCCGCCCGTTACGGCCTCGTTCCAGGCTTTTATGCCGCCCACCCCAGATCCGTACCCGAGTCACTGCTGCAACGATACCCCTGGCTGCGGGGTGCCCGCATCGATCACACTTTCCGGGCCTACGCGCCACGCTACAACCTGACGGTTGCGCATCCGGCGGTGCGCTGGCACTACAGTGAACTCATCCAGGCCCTGCTGGCCGAGGTCCCCGAGATCGGTTTCCTCAAGACCCTGCTCAACGACTCAGGCTCCGGTTTCGAGTACACCGCCAGCCTCTACCCCGGACGCAATGGCGGCCCCTACGTCGTACGCGAATGGCGTCCCGACGCAGAGATCGCCCAACGCGCCGCAGAGAACGTGATCCGCTACTGGCGCGTTCTGCGGGACGCGGCGCGACGGGTGAAACCCGACTTTGTGCTCGTTGCCGGGCTGAAGAACATTGCCGAGGAACAGGGGCCGATCCTGGACGGCATGGACCGGGGCATCGACCTGCAGGCTGAATCGCAGCGCAGCGACGTCGACGATCCGGAGTGGAGTGCGACGCTGGCCGAGTTGCGTGGGCGCGGGTCGCAGGCCTGGTACGAAGCCCGCGCCAAGGGCAGCCAGTACATCCTGGGTGTGCCCTGTCCATGGCTGACGGCGAGTCGACTGCAGCAGATGGCGGCAGCCGACTTCGACCACGTCGATGTCTACTGCGACTCCATCTACCTGGCGCCCTTCGATCCGAATCGCGACGTCATGGCCGCCTTTCAGTTGCGCGAGACAGATGCGGACCCGGACATCGATGCCGTCACGCTACGTTGCGCGCGGCGCTGGGTGGCCGCTGGCGAAGCCCAGCGCCTGGTCGACGCCTGGCGCGCGGCGGATCGGGCAGCGGCCCTGTTGCCCGACATTGGTCAGTACATGTGGCTCAGCTTTACCTGGTATCGGTTCTGGGCCCGCCCCTTCGTACCCGACATGAGCGCCATCCCCGAAGCGGACCGCGTGCCGTACGAGGAGATGATGCTGACCATCTTCAACAATCCGAACAACATCGATCTGGCAGCCGACGCCCTGTGGCAGATTCTCAGCGTCGAACAGTGTGACCGTCATCTGCTCAACTTCGAGGCCTTCTGGGCACCGTTGGCCGAGGCGATCGATATCGCCGACGGCATGGCGACCAAAGGGGGCAATGTCTGGATCGACCTGCGGGATCGGTTGCGCGCCTTCCTTTGTTATGCGGAAACGTTGCACAACATCTGTGGTTGGATCGCCGGCGTGCACGGGTATCTGCAGGCGACAGATGCGGCGGTAAAAGCCCGCCGCCGGGCACAGGTGTACGACACCTGCTCGCGGGAACTGGACAACTCGAGAATGCTGTTGAATTTGTGGGAACGCTCCGACGTCGACTTCATGCCCCTCATGGCACACGGCGAGACGACCCATCACTATGGCACCAACTTCGGTGACCTGTTGCGCCACCGCATCGATCTGATGGAACGGTTTGGCGACCGGGAACCGGCGATCGACGCGGACTACATGTGGCGCATGCCACCGGGGTCAGCGATCTCAGCAGAAGACTACAAGGGGTTCTAGGACGCTGGCAACGAGGAGATGACCCTGTGAAGATTACCCGAATCGAACGTTTTGTTACGGCCGTTCCCCACATCCCGTCCATCGAGAAGAGTCGACCGGGTGACTATCTGGAGCGGCCCATCACCATCCTTCGCGTGCACACCGATGACGGTCTGATCGGCATCGGCGAGGGCGGTCGGGGAGATCTCATGGAAGACGTGGAAGCCAAATGGCTCGGCGTCGATCCATTGAGCCTGAATCTGACGACGATGGGTGGTGCCATGGCCATGGCCTGTTTCGATATCGTCGGCAAGGCCCTGGGTGTGCCCGCCTATCGATTGATGGGCACCAAACACTGGGACAAGGTTCCTGTGGGCTGGTGGTCGCCGCCACTGGAACCAAAAGAGTTTGCCGCCATGGCCGAAGAGGGTGCGCGCAAAGGCTTCCGCACCCACAAGCTGAAGGCCCGGCCGTGGAACATCGTCGAGACGGTGGCACTGATGACGGAAGTTGCCGGCCCCGACTACGGCATCATCGTCGATCCCAACTTTACCTTCCGCGATCTGGCGACCAGTCTGCGCCTGGCACGGCAGCTCGAGGCGTACAACATCCAGGCCTTTGAGGACCCCTTCCAGTACCTCCCGGGCTGGCACCAGTACCAGCACTTCCGCCAGCACTCCATCATTCCCCTGGCACCACATCTGGGTGACCCGAAGCTGCTCATGTCCGCCATCCGCGCCGATGCGGCGGACATGTTCAACATGGGGGGTCACGTGGAAAGCATGCTCATCATGGCAGGCATGGCCGAGGCAGCGGGACTGCCGGTCTGGCTGCAGGTCGTCGGCCTGGGCCTGGGCGTCTCCGGCGCCTACGGCACACATGTACATGCCGTGATCCGCAACGCCACGATCCCCTCAGATTCGTTGCATTTTACCCGTGAGAATGACCTCATCGGTGGCGCCCTGGAACCGGTGGATGGGTTGGTGACGGTACCTCAGGCCCCGGGCCTGGGTGTTGAACTGGATCTGGCAGCCGTACAGCACTACCGCGTCGGTTGACTCAATTCGTGAAAGGACAATCCGTGGCACAGAAACCGACGGTCAGCATCGTTCGTTGTGACGCCCGATCGGACGATCACAAAGTGATGGATGCCGTCGATCGCGCTCTTGACCTGCTCGGTGGTAACATGGAGACGTTCCGCGGCCTGCGCTCGGTATTTGTGAAAACCAACATCGGGCTGAAGGAAATCAAACTGCATGCCGGGCGTCAGGTGGCATTGACGGAGGTCTGTGTCCTGCGGGCCGTGGTCCGCGCCCTGCGCCAGCACACGGACGCGGAGATCCTTGTCGGCGATACAACGACGGAGGGTGGCACAACAGAGGAACTCTACGCCGCGATGGGGTACCGGGAGGCGCTGGCCGAGTTTGATGTGCGTCTCATCGACATCAACGACGGCCCTCTCGTCGAGGCGAAAGTACCGGGCGGGGGTCTGATGTTCGACCGCTACTGGATCAGCAAGGCCGTCATGGACGCCGATGCCGTTGTCTCCGTGCAGAAGATGAAAGCGCACATGGCCACGGGTACAACGCTGACCATGAAGAACCTCTTCGGTATCACACCCCTGTCGGTGTACGGAGCGCCCCGCCGTTACCTGCACGCCCACGTACGTCTGCCGCACACCATTGCCGACATGGGTCTGCTGTTCAAACCGAGGCTGTGTGTCATCGACGGACTCGTCGCCATGAATCACAAGGAGTGGTACGGTCCGGCGCTGAAGACAGATGTCATTGTCGCCGGCGACAACACGGTCGCCACCGATGTGGTCGGTACGCACCTGATGGGCTTCGACCCGGCAGGGGAGCATCCGGAGCCGCCCTATGTCTTCGACCGCAACCCCCTGCGCCTGGCGGCCGATGCCGGACTGGGACCGTTGCAATTGGCTGATATCAACGTGACCGGTGATCCGCTGCAGAAGGTGGGGGACTTCGAAGTGCATGCCAATATCACCCCCGCAGACAACGCTGAAGTACATCGGACACTGGCCGAACAGGTGACGCACTTCTGCCAGGAGCGCGACAACTACGTGGATCGGTTTGCCGGGCAATACATCGGCTTGTCCGGTGGCCAGGTCATGTTCCAGGGTACCGATCTGCAGCACCTGAAGAGTCGGCGGCAGATCGCCAGCGAACAGGGCAAGGCCAATCAGGGACTGTTTCTCAAGTTTGTTGAACCGGAGGCACAGGACCCCGAACACCTGTCCGTGTACGATAGCTATGGCGCCTAGGATGCGGCGACGATGGCCAGCGTGCCCTTGCGGCAAGGCGCCCAAGCAACTTTATCGTGACCTGAAAGACTGTCTGGCAAACTGCAGAATCGACTTTGTGGAGACCACGATCGATGCTTGACCCGCTCGACGTATACCTGTTCGACCTGCGCGGATACATCCATGTACCAGGGGCGCTGTGCGCCGCTGAGGTGGCCGCGTGCAACAGCACCCTCGACGGCATCCCAAGGCTCGAGCCCGGGCAGTGGTTCGGTCACGTGCATGGCCACACATATGGCACGAAGGATGGCCTCAACTACCAGCAGATCTATGAGGCGGGGGAAGCCTTCGAGCAGCTCATCGATCATCCTTCCTGGTTGGAACGGATCAAGTTTTTTGTCGGCGGCGAAGGCACCTTTGATTACCACCACGGCCCGTTGTTCATCGATGAGTGTTTTGCCAGTTTCCGTGGCCCTGGGGAAGCCATCGGCATTCATTCCGGCGGCACACCACCGAGCTTGCGCAATCACTTTCGTTACCACGCCGGCCGTTTCATGTGTGGCCAGGTGAACGCGCTGGTGGCACTCACCGACATCGGCCCGGGGGACGGCGGCACGATGTTGATCCCCGGCAGCCACAAAGCAAATTTCCCGCATCCGCACCAGGACAGGCACCGCATGAAGCCCGAAGGCGCCACCGTCGAGGGCATTGAGGGGGCCGTGGAAGTGCCGATGCGGGCGGGGGACGCCATCATCTTCACCGACGGCATCGCCCACGGATCGGCCCGACGTGTCAATGCGGGGCAACGACGTGTCTGTGTGATCCGCTACGGGCCCTCCTGGGGCAATTTCCGCCATGGCTACGCACCTTCGGCGCAGCTGCTGGCACGCCTTACGCCACAACGGCGCAAGATCGTCCAACCCATGGACCTGTTACCCCGCGAACCCCAGATGCAGGAGGGATCATGAACGACAGCCTGCTCATCATCGGCGGCAGCGGCTTCGTCAGTGGCACGATGGCCCGCAGGGCGGTGGCTGCCGGTTGGGATGTCTGGGTGGTGACCCGTGGCCAACGAGCGTTGCCTGCGGGGGTCCATGCCATCGTCGCCGACCGCAAGCAGAGGGGCCCATTCGCAGCGCAGATCAGCGCCGCCATGGAGGCCGCCGGGATCGAACGGTTTGATCTGGTCGCCGACTGCATCGGCTATGATCCGGCCGACGCCCTGCAGGACGTGGCAGTCTTTCGTGACCGGGCGCGGCAGTTGGTGTTTGTCTCGACGGACTTCGTCTTTGATCCCGTGCACCGCCGCTTTCCGCAGGGAGAAACCTCCGCGCATTACCTGCCGGACGGGTATGGTGGCAAGAAGCGCCTGGGCGAAATGGAACTGCTGCGCAGCGATTGCGGCGACATGAGCTGGACCGTGGTGCGCCCGTGTCACATCTATGGACCCGGTTCGCTGCTGGGTTGCCTGCCCACCCACGGCCGCGACAAACAACTGCTCGAGCGCTTGCGGGCGGGCGAAGCCCTGCGCCTCGTGGGCGGCGGGCACTTTCTGCAACAGCCGATTCTGGCACAGGATCTGGCCGATCTCATGCTTGGCATGGTGCGCCGGGCCGATCTCCACCAGGGCATCTTTCAGGCAGCCGGACCGGATATCGTCGAGTCCGTCGCCTACTACCGCATCATCGCCGACATTGTCGGCGTCGAGCTTCGTGTGGAGGAACTTCCCGTCGGCGAGTTTCTGGCACAGAATCCTGCGTCCGCGTCTTTTCTCTGCCATCGCATCTATGATTTGGGCAACCTGCAGCGGGCGGCCTTGCCGGTGCCAGCCACACCTCTGCGGACGGGGTTGGCCCAACAGGTGGCGGCACTGGACACGCAATGAGGTCTGCTGCAGCCCGGGAAACAGCTCGGGCTGCAGGTAGGAAACCATTGTCACCAGATCCCAGCAGGCACGACCTGCATCCCAGGTGGCTAGATCGGCGACGACGGTGTGCACCGCGACACCACGCTCCAGCGCCTGGCGGCGGCACCAGGCCAGACCCGAGGGGGCGATATCCGTCGCTGTGACCGACCAGCCCCGGGTAGCCAGGTAGACCGCATTGCGGCCGGCGCCAGCTGCCAGACACAGCGCTTTACCTGGAATCAGCGGACCGGTGATATCCACGACAAAGGGGGTCGGGTCGCGATCCGGTTCGTAGCCCTCTTTGGTGTAGCGAGCTTCCCATTTGTGTGTGGTGTCGCTGTTGGCCATGGAAGCCATGAGCTTTTTCCCCTGAATTCTTACTAGATTTGTGTGTCTTTTGACTTTTCGTACCCCTTGTGCTCACATTCGAGTCCCGTGACTGAAGCCCTGAAACAAGCACCAGAGCGCCAGATCTTCTACGCGATCCTCGGCGAACCGATTCCGAAGAACACGGCTCTGCTCCGTACGTCGGACGAATATCGCCACTTTCGCAGCATCTATCTGGCGCAGAAGCAACTCAACAAGCTCATTGAGGCGTCGCAGCTGGCCGCCGAGGTGCGACTCATCATGATCGACCGCACCTCTGACATACCGCGCAAGCTCTGGGACCTGTCCCACGCCACCTGCGCCATCATCTTTGGCCCCAACTTTCCGCGCTTGTCGGAAGCCACGATCCGCCTCTGGGCCACATCCGGCCAGGAGCGCTATATCGTCGTCTGTCACAATCCCAAACGCGCCCTCTTCGACTATGAGCGCCTGCAGCAGTTCAGTGTCGATCTCAATGTTCGGGGGTATTCTTCCACCTCGACCGAGATCGAGACGAAGGCCTTCTGGAGCAATTTCTTCGACGAGGAGTTGTGCCCGTTGATCCGGCAGAAGGCGGCCACCTTTACCGGTGCCGACCTGGCAGCGGCGGAGAGGCTGCTGTCGCGCGAAAAGGCCTCTGCGGCGCTGAGCGCTGACCCGACAACGATGGACCTGCTTCCCGGTTTCCCACATGTGGCGCGCAAGGCCATTGCCGCCATCGATGCCGACAAGTCACATACGGCGGTCGCCCGCATCGTGGAGCCGGATGGGCCGCTGACAGCAACCATCGTGCGCACAGCCAACCTGGCCCGCTATGGCGCGCGCCAGCGGATCGAAACGCTGCCCAATGCCCTGGCCATGATCGGCATGGAGGAAACCCGCCAGATCCTTACCGGGCGGGCCATGAACGAACTGGTGCGCAAGGTCGATCAGTCCGGATTCGTCGCCAAGGATTTTTTCGCCCACAGCGTCAGTACCGGCTACATGGCGCAACTGCTGCAGCTCAATGTCGAATCGCCCTCCCCTCGTCAGCAGGAAGTACTCACGTCTCTGTCCCTGCCCCCCTTCATTGTCGACGTCCTGCGCCGCTTCGGCGCATGGAAATGTTTCAAGGGTGTACACGGGGCTTTTGATCCCTTTACCGCCGGCATTCTGCACGACGTGGGCAAGGTGCTCAACACCATCTGCTACAAAGACACGTACCCACTGGTGCTGTACGAAATGGAGCGCAGCAAGTGGCAGACGCGTCTGCTCGACTGCGAACGGGCCGTCGTTGGCGACCTGCAGCATCCCGTGACATCCGGCGCGCTGCTGGAACGGTGGGAAGTATTTCCGCGCCTCGTGGAGCCCATCCGCAATCACCATCAGATCGACGAACAGAGCGCCCCGGAGACGGCCCTGGTGGCGCTGGCCAATTGTCTGGTGAAGGGAATGTTCCCCTTCCCCCGCGTGATCTCCATTCCGGAAGACTACCGCTCCGTGCACTTGTACCCGGCATCGGACGAGTTCCCTCTGACCAACCCGCTGCCCGGTCTGTTCCGGCAGCATGCCAAATGGTTCGAAGCCGGATATGACGACCTCAAGCTGACACCGGATGAGGTCGAGTCCGGCCGCTACCGTGAACGTAGCGTCGAGGCCCTCATCGCCATCGCCCGGGAGGCGGTCGAGCGTGACCCGCGAGTCTACGCCGAAGCGCTCTCGGCGCAGAATCCGGAGTTGTTCGATCTGGTGGAGTGGACGGACGTGTCAGCTGGAGACTGGCTTGCCTTCAGTCTGCTGTTGAACCAGACGATCTCGAACGCCGTCAACCGCCTGCTGGCCAGCACCAGCCACTGACCGGCCCCCCAGGGCACACTTCTCAGGGCCCGGCGCCCTTTGGCGGGTCCATCCACCAGGAGAGCCGACCGTGTCCAGCCTCGCCGTCATTGCTCGTTTCTGTCACGGTCCGCGTTGTCGGCAGCACCTGCTGTCATGGGTTGCAGCAGCCCTCGTCGCGTGTGGACCGACGCTACCGACACTGTCCCCGGCGCACGTCATGAACACCCGGATCCTTCTGCCCGAAACCCCGACGGCGGCCGAAACCCGTGCCGCTGGCCTGCTCGCCGAGCACCTCAGCCGCTGGCAGGGAACCGCTGTGCCCATTCTCGGGCAGGGCACGCCATCGCGCGCCGGTGACATCCTGATCGGCCACAGCTGGCAGGCGCAGGAGCTCGGGATCGACACGGATGATGTCGCTGGCGAGGAAGATGCTTTCGCCCTGCGCAGCCTCGAAGGTCGACTCATCATCGTTGGCGGCGCCGCCAAAGGGCCGATCTACGCTGCGGCAACGTTCCTGGAGGACCATCTCGGCTTCCGCTTCTATGCGCCGGGCGTGCTGGTCGCACCCGCCCCGGGTCCCATCACGATCCCGCAGGATCTCGACGTCGTGCAGATTCCGCGCCTCGAGTTTCGCTCCGACTACTATCGCGGTGCGTGGGATCCGGCCTTCGCCGAATGGCACAAGCTCGACCACCATAGCGAGGAGTGGGGCCTGTGGGTGCATACCTTCGCCGGTCTGGTGCCTCCGGATGACTACTTCAAAACAAATCCCGAGTGGTTTGCCGAGGTTGATGGGCGACGGATCCCCCATGGTCAATTGTGCCTGACAAACGAGGGGATGTATCAGACCCTGGTGACCCATCTGCGACAACGTATCGAAGCCGAACCGCAAAAGAAGTACTGGTCCGTCAGCCAAAACGACACCTATGGCTTCTGCACCTGTGACCGGTGTGCGGCGATCGATACGCAAGAGCAGGCCCACTCCGGCTCGCTGCTGCGTTTCATCAACCGCGTCGCCGGCGAATTTCCTGACCGGACGATCTCCACCCTCGCCTATCAGTACTCGCGCAAGGCGCCCAAGGACCTGCGCCCCGCCAGCAACGTGCTGGTTGTGCTGGCCCCCATCGAGTTGAACCGATCCCGGCCGGTGGTGACGGATCCATCGGCTGCGGGTTTCCGTGCCGAACTGGAAGACTGGGCGCGAATCACCGATCGCCTGCTGATCTGGGATTACGTCATCCAGTTCTCCAACCTCATCAGCCCCTTTCCCAACCTGCGTGTCCTGCAGCCCAACCTGCAGTACTACGTCGACAACGCTGCCGTCGCCCACTTCCAGCAGGGCAATCGCGAAGTCGGTGGTGAATGGGCAGAACTGCGCAGCTACCTGATCGCCAAGCTGCTGTGGAATCCGGACGTCGATGTGGACAACCTGATGGACGATTTTCTCGTCGGTTATTACGGCGCCGCTGCCGCGCCCCATCTGCGGGCCTACATCGACACACAGCACGATGCCCTCGCCGCTTCGGGTGCGGGTCTGAGCATCTTCGGCAACCCGATCAGCGCCGCCCGATCCTACCTGACACCAACACTCATGGCCACATACAACGCCCAGTTCGACGCCGCCGAAGAGGCCGCCAGCGACGACGAGGTGCATTCGCGCCGCATCCGCTGGGCCCGCCAGCCGCTGCGCTTCACCTGGCTCGAACAGGCCAAGACGCGGGCCACTGGCGCCGATGGCCTGTTCGAACGAGGCGCCGATGGCAACTGGCACGCGCGCCGTGATCTCCTGCAGCGATTGGATGCGTTTGTCGCCATCGCCCAGGATCAGGGCGTCACCCGAGTCCATGAGTGGCATACGTCACCGGCCGAGTATGGCGACCGCTACCGCGAAGTACTGCAGCGGGTGCCGGTGGATCATCTGGCGGTGGGTCACGTTCCCGATTTCACCACTCCCTTCAGCCCGAAGTACCCGGCCGATGGCGCCGCCACCCTGGTCGACGGACTGCAGGGCCCCATCGACCACAGCTTCGCCTGGCTCGGTTGGGAGGGTGAGGATCTGCAGGCGCATCTCGATCTGGGCGCGCCACAGTCCGTGCACCGTGTGTCCATGGCTTTCCTGCAGTCCGTCAACTCGTGGATCTGGTTGCCACTGAAACTGGAGGTGGATCTGTCCGACGACGGCACCACCTGGCACACGGCAGGTGCGGCGGCGGTCACCGCTGACGAGCACCAGGGCTCAATCTTCACCGAGTCCTTCAGCGCCGAATTTACTCCCAGGACCACACGCTACGTGAGAGTGCGCGTCACCAGCCGGCGCATCTGTCCGGACTGGCACATCGGCGCCGCCAGCCCCGCATGGATCTTCACCGATGAGATCATCGTGCAGTAAGTGGACCGGGCACGGCCCCGGGGCTCGCCAGCCGGCAGCAAAACCCCCAGTTTAGGGCTCTGTTGAGAATTCCAGCGCAGAACCTGAAGGATCCAACGATGGTCCGCCCCAATCTCCTTTTCATCATGCCCGACCAACTGCGTGCTGACTTCCTCAGCTGCTATGGCGCGGACTTTATCAACACGCCACACATCGATTCACTGGCGGACGAAGGGGTGCTCTACGCGCAGGCGTACTCCCCCTCTCCCGTGTGTGTGCCAGCCCGTTGCCTGCTGCTCACCGGACGGGACGCCATCACCAACGGCGTACTGGGCATAGATCATTTCCTGCGTCCTGACCTGGCCGCAACCGGTGTACGCACGTGGCCCCAGATCCTCGGGGACGCCGGCTACATGACGGCGGCCATCGGCAAGATGCACTTCTACCCGTGGGATGCAGCCCTCGGTTTCGAGCATCGGGTCATCTGTGAGGACAAGCGCTGGCTGGAAATCCAGGACGATTACTACCACCATCTGGCCGGCAAGGGCCTGCGCAAACTGCACGGCAGTGAGCACGAAGGCTACCAGGAGAATCGTGGCGCCATCATCTGTCCGTACGAACTCGACGATTCGTGGGACGGCTTCGTCGGTTCCCAGGCAGAACGCTTCATCCGCCAGTACGACGATGAGCGCCCCTTCGCTGCGATGGTCGGCTTTCCCGGACCGCACTGTCCGTACGATCCGTGCGCCGAGTATGCGGCCCTGTTCGACCCTGCCGACATGCCCCCTGCCGCCCCCTATGTGGCGTCCCAGGATCAGGCCATGGTCGAGGCCAATGTGCGCAGCAATCGTGGCACCTGGAACGGTGTCGATTATGCCGAATTCAGCGATGCCCACAAGGCCAAGGTGCGGGCCCACTATGCGGCTCTGGTGCAACAGATCGATGACCAGGTGGGGCGCATTCTGCAGGCACTGAAGGAGACCGGACGGCTCGACAACACCATCATCATCTTCTCCTCCGATCACGGCGACATGCTCGGGGACCACGGTCTCATCGGCAAGACGAACTTCTATGAGGGCAGTTGTCACGTGCCGATGCTGGTCCGTCAACCGGGCGACGGTGGGCGACGTGTCGATGCATCACTGGTGTCGTTGGCGGATGTGACAGCGACACTGCTGGCTATGGCCGGTGTGGATCGACCGGTCTGGTATGATTCACAACCACTGCCCGGACTCGGCGTCGAGACCCGGGCCCGGCAGCGTGTCTTCGGTTTCCTTGGCAACGCTCTGATGAATTTCGACGGCCGCTACAAGTGGGTGAAGTACACCAACGGCAGGCAACTGCTCTTTGACCTCGACACCGACCCGCAGGAAGTCACGGATCTGTCCTGCACCGACGAAGGTCGGCACATCGCCCGCCGACTCGATGGCGAGTTGACGAAACAGCTGCTGCACTCCATCCAGGGGGCTCATTCCGAGCGCCTCGTCGCCCACGAAACACTGTGGGACAGTGCCGTCTTTGGCCAGCCTCACTGGCAACGCGTCTATCCACAGCCCATGCAGGAGTAATGGAGGATGCCAGATACCTATGACAGACGCCTATAATCGTTGGCTGCAACCACAGAGTTGGGTCCGTGACGGCGACGCAGAGCCCGTCATCGGCCTGGGTGCACCGGGCGCCTTTGACGACACACACCTGTTTGCGCCCTGTGCGTTCTACGAAGCCGGCCAGTATCGCATGTACTACCCCGGCTCACGAGGTGATGTGGCTGAGCGCGTCTTCCGTCTGGGACACGCCTCCAGTGCCGATGGCGTGTACTTCCGCAAGCATCCCCAGTGGCCCGTGTTTGAGGTCGGGGATGATGCACACTCCGTGCTGACACCGGCCTTGTTGCGCCGTGGTTGTGGCGACGTGGTGCGCGAGATCGACCGCCTGCGTCTGTGGTTCTCCAGCTCCCACTTCGCCGGCGGCACGGGTCGCCACACACTGCACAGCACATCCAGCGGCGACGGCTTCAACTGGGACGTGCCCTCTGCAGTACAGCTGGAGAACTGTTACGCCCCCAGTCTGTTGAAGGTGGGTGACACCTACCACTTGTGGTTCAGTGATGTCGCCACCGAGCCCTGGACCGTTCGCCATGCCAGCAGTGACGATGGTCTCTGCTGGACCCCGGACCCACAGCCCTGCCTCGGGCTCGATCAGACATGGGAGCACGAGCGTCTGTTCTATCCCTACGTGCTCAATCCCGAGCCGGGCCTGTTCGTCATGTGGTACGGAAGTTATACACAGATGGAGCCGATGATGACCGCCCTCGGTGTGGCCGTGAGTCGCGATGGTATCGTATGGGAAAAGAGCCCGCACAATCCGGTCTTCGGCCCCGACGAGACTTCGCGCGATTGGGAGTCACACTACACCACGAGTCAGACGGTTGTGCAAGTGCCGGAGGGCGGCTGGCGGATGTGGTACGGCGCCCGTCCCAAGCCACCCTTCGCACACAAGTACTTCGCCATCGGCACCGCCTGCTGGAATGGCCCGGAGAACAACAGATGACAGCCCGCATCGATGCCCACCTGCACCTATCCTGCGACGGTGACGTCGGCCTGCAATTGCTGGCCGATCTCGACCTGAAGCTGCTCAACATTTCCGTGCCCCAGCCCGACCGGCAGAAGTGGCGGGCACGCACCGCCGTTTTCCGCTCCCTCGCTGCACAACATCCGGATCGGTTCGCCTGGGTCGCCGGCTT
>CALFPI010000095.1 GCA_937919035.1 uncultured Gemmatimonadaceae bacterium | reverse complement strand
CTGCTGGCCCGTCACCAGCGACCACAACTCTTCATCGCTGCGCTCGACGTAGGGTTGACTGGCGGCGATGGCACGATCGGCAAGCTGCCGGGCCCAGTCGTAGCGCCCCACGTGTACTCGGGCGCGGTCCACTTCATCGGTGCTGTGTAGGATCACGAGGCGTTTCCTTCATGTGTGGGGGCGGCGCTATATTCGCCAACCAAAATTCACCAGCCAAAGAAAACACAAACGACAACGGAGAGCATCACCATGCGCGTTATTGCCGTGGGCTGTGAGTACAGTGGTGTCAGCACCCTGATCCAGAGCCTCGACGACTGGGGCAGGCAACGGGGGTTCCAGCATCATCTGGACGACCACTTCACCATTCCCGACGCCTTCCATCTGAGCGACGAAGAACAGCAGGCCATGCTGACGATGCTGCCTGCCATCAAGGAGCGGTTCCAGCGGTTCCAACTCGTCTACCACCTACGCCTGCTACACCGCTACCGCCACATCCTGCTGGGCGGCTTCCACATGGAAGAAGCCATCTACGGCCCGCGCTACTACTACCCGGGCAAACCCCAGCAAGTGCGCGAGTACGAGCCCGAGATGCCGGATGACACGATCCTCGTGCACCTGCACGCGCAGCCTGACGTCATCCGCCAGCGCATGGCCACGTCGCCACATCCGCACCAATTGGTGCCGGCAGCCGACGTGGAGGAAATCCTGGAGGCGTATGCGGTGGAGACACGCATAAGCTGGATCCGCCGGAAGATCAGCATCGATACATCGGCGCTGACCCCGGTCGAGTTGCTGGAATCATTCCTGAAACTGTCTATCCCGCATCTGGATGCGGAGGATGCGGGGATTCGGTCGCTGCTGGGGTAGAAGTGGGCCCGGACATTGCCCCACAGCGGCAGATGCCAGATCGTTGCACCTTCCCTGACACCTGACACGGACCGGACGAAGGACAGCCATGACCACAGCCAAACCGCTCAACCTGCTCATCATCGGCGCCCATCCGGCGGACATCTTCGATCAATCGGGTGGTACCATGGCCCACCATGCCCGCCGCGGCGATCGCGTCGCCTGCTGTGTGCTCACCCATGGTGCGCGCGTGCACGACGCCGTGATCAGCGACCAGATGTTTCATCAGGCACAGGTCCCCGAAGCGCAGGCCCTGGAACGGCTGATGCAGGAACGCGCCGATGTCAAAGCTCAGGAAGTGCGCCAGGCCTGCGCCCTTCTCGGCTGTGAGGAACTCTACTTCCTGGGCCTCGACGATGCCGTCCTGCTGCTGTCGGAGGGGGCCGTCAAGCAGGTCGCCGCCCTCGTGCGCAAGGTTCGTCCTGACGTTGTCCTGACGCACTTTCCGCGGGAGGGTTCGACCAACACCAACCCACACGCCATTGCCGGACAGATTGCCCTGTATGGCATGCAACTGGCAGCCAGCGTCGATCCCGGCGACACGAACCCGCCACACAAGGTCAGTCAGACGTTTTTCTTCGGCACCGGGGGTGCTCCCCTGCCGCGGGATGTCTGGGGCGCCGAGGGTGGCTACTACAACGACGTCTTCATCGATATCACCGACGTCGTCAAGGACAAGCTGGCAGCGCTGGATGCCCTCGTCAGTCAGGGCTACGGCGGGGCCTATGCGCGCAAGCGGATCGAGACCAGCGATGGCGCCTTTGGTGGTGCCGTTCGCTGCGCCTACGCCGAAGGCTTCATCAAGATGAATGCTGAGTGTCACTACCATCTGCCCGTCACCGAACACGCCAGAAACGTGGCAGCGATGAGCGACCACGAGGTCATGGCCCGGTCCTCCTTCCGGCACGATGACTAGCCCCTGCGGGTTGTCACCGAACCGGTGCCCGTGATCCTCCGCATCGGTATCGTCAGTCTGCTTCTGGTCGCTCCCCTCGCCGCCGTCGACAGGGTCTTGCCGACACCCGCCGCCGGCGAGTTGGCCTCGGTGGATTCGACCTTCGACAGCATCATCACACGGATTCTGCTGCTGACGGAGGGTGGGCACTATGCAGTGGCGCTGGCCCTCTGTGACAGTCTGCGTCAGGCCCTGCCCGATCATCCAGGGCCCTATCTGTCGACGGCTGGTGTGTATGTCAATCGGATGCAGAGTTACCGGCTCAACGACTTCCAGGCGGAGGTCGACAGCAACGCCCAGCGCGCCATCGATACGGGCGTACGAATGCTGGCAGCAGGGGCCGATGCCTGGCTCAGCTTCTACGTCGGTTCGGCCTATGGCTACCGGGGGATGGCGCGCCTGCGGCGACACAACTGGGTCGGCGCCTTCCTCGATGGCCGTCGCAGTATCGAGTACCTCAACACCGCCCTCGAACTGGATCCCCGACTGTACGACGCCTACTTCGTCCTCGGCGCCTACCACTACTGGCGGACAGCCCGTTCCTCCTTCCTTCGCGCCGTTGCTTTCTGGATGCCCGATCGGCGCGATCTCGGTCTGCAGCAGATCCGGCTCGCCGCCGAACATGGCCGTTACATCCGCACCGGCGCCCTGCACGGGCTGGCGCTGGCTCTCTATGATACGGGAGACATCGCCGGGGCTCTGGCGGCCAACACCCGAGCGCTGGCGGCGATCGACCCACCGACGACAGGGTCCCTTTACATCCGGGGTCGATTGCTGGTGCAGCTGGAGAACTGGCCGCAGGTGGAACAGACCTTCCGCCAGTTGTTGAACCGGTTGCCGCCGCGTGCCGTTGGCTATCAGGTGGAGTGCAAGTACTGGATCGCCCGCGCGTTCATTGCGCAGGGGCGCAAGGAAGAGGCTCGGCAACTGGCCATGTCGGCGCTGGCACAGAGTCAGTTGCGGCGGGCCGAGCTGGAAGTCGAGAGTGCGCTGGAGGATTTCGCCACCATCAGGCAGTGGCTGGCGACGCTGCTGAAGCAGAACCCCTGATCAGCGGCTTTTGAGCAACTCGATTACGGTGCGATGGCCCGCCGCGGTTGCCAGGCTGAGAGGTGTCTGACCCACCTTGTTCTTTGGGTCCACCTTGACGCCTACCTGCAAGAGCGCCTGTACGACGGCCTCTTCGCCATCTTCAGCGACACGATGCAGGGCGGTATTGCCGGCCTGATCGCGGGCATTGATGTCCACACCAGACTCAACGAGAGCAACGACGATATCCGCCGTGGCGGCGAACATCAGCGCCGTACGCCCCGACCCGGTGATGCATTGCGTCTCGGCGCCGGCCTGCAACAATAAGTTGACGATTTCCAGGTCACCATCGCTGGCGGCGCAGATGAGCGGCGAATTGCCTTCGTCGTCCACTTCGTTGGCCTCTGCACCGGCCCCGAGGAGAGCCCGCGTTACGTCACCGTTGGCTGAAAAGATCAGTGCCGTGCGGCCTGCCTCGTCACGAGCCGCTACATCCGCGTCTCTTGCCAGCAGCAACTCAGCGATCGGTCCCGTCGACGCAAACATCAGGGCATTTCGCCCCGTGACGGTAGTTGTCTTGACGCTAGCGCCTGCGTCGAGCAGCGCGCGCACGGTGTCCAGGTAGCCCGCCTCGGCCGAGAACATGAGCGCCGTCTTACCGTGGCGATCCCCATCCTCGGCACTGGCTCCGTACGTCAGCAGTGCGTCGACGACTTCCAGGTTGCCCTTGCGTGCCGCATGGATCAACGGGGTCCGCGCCGCGTGCATCAATGCAGTACGTCCCGTCTCGTCTTTGGCATCCAGGTTGGCACCCGCCTTGGCAAGCAACTCGACGACCACGCGCGAATCGGCATACATCAATGGTGTGCGCCCGGAATCGTCCGGCGAATTGACGTCGGCACCGGCATTGATAAGGGCCTGCAGTTCGACGGCACTGCCTGATCTGGCTGCCTCGGTGATGGCCGAGCGGCTGCTTGCCTTTTCCAGCACCAGAGTCTCTGTCGCCTGCAGCAGTTTCTTGACCTTCTCGTCTGTTGACAGCGTCAGCGCTGAGCGCCCCGTTCGATCCTTGGCCGTGACGTCGGCACCCGCCTTCAACAGAGCCCGCACCGCCGCCAGATCACTCTGTTTTGCCGCCAGCATGAGTGCTGTCATCCCGGTACTGTCCGCAGCAGTTGCATCCGCCCCGGCCCGTAGCAACAGCCACACAAGGTCGACGGGCCCCTTGAGGGCAGCGTAGATCAGCGCTGTATGATTCGATTTGTTTCGAACATCGACATCGGCATGCGCGTGCAGCAATTGCTCGACGACGCCGATCTGTCCCCAACCCGACGCCAGCATAAGAGCTGTATTGCCCTCGCCATTCTGTGCGTTTACTTCCGTGCCCGCTTTGAGGAGGAACTGTACGGTCTCGACGTGGCCATTGCGGGCGGCACGCAACAACGCCGTCCAGCCGAGGCGATCCGTGGCATTGATGTCACCCCCTGCCTCACGCAGGACCTCCATGACGTCAACGTGGCCACGACGTGCTGCCCGCAGCAGCGGCGTCCAGCCCGAATGATCCGCCACTTCCACCGCGGCACCTGCCGCCAGCAGCACCTTCACGACCTCGAGGTGCCCCAGCCCGGAGGCGAGCATCAACGGCGTGCTGCCCGCCTCATCGATGACATCCGGTCGAGCGCCCCGGCTCAACGCCATACCTACAGTCTTGGCGTTGCCATTCTTGGCGGCTCGCAGCAGTCCTACGTTGATCCATTCCTCAGGCATGGCTCATGCTTGCATGACGGGGTCATCTACAGAACGGATAATATAATGAAGCGGGCCACTCTGAAAAATGGGCAGCCACACTGCCCGCACGTTCACAATGTGCCGTCCTCGGAGAAGCGCGCCGCCCGGGGGTCCAGTTCGGCACCGCTCGCCTCGGCCAGAGGCCCATACAGCTCCGGACGCCGCCCGCGAATCCAGCGCCGGCCCGTGCACCGATCCAACAGGCTCAGATCCAGATCGGCAACCACCAGGGCGTCGGCGGCAACATCGGTTTCAGCCAGCGTCCGGCCGTAACAGTCGAGAATCATGCTGTTGCCCGTACGCACTTCATCGTCATCCAACCCGACACCATTGGCGAATACAAGGAACATGCCATTGTCGTGGGCCCGCGCCGGCAACCAACGCAGCAACCATTGCCTGCCTTTGGGGCCGACAAACTCCTGTCGGATCGACTCGGGGTCCTGCTCACGTTGGTGCCACAGATCGGCATCGATGCGGCCCATGGCGTGGGGACTGCGAGAGGCGCAGCCTCCTGTCTGGTGTGGTGCCAGCAGGATCTGGGCCCCCTGCAACGCCGTCAGTCGCGCGTTTTCCACCAGGTTGTTGTCCCAGCAGATCAACACACCAAGGCGACAACCCAGATGGGTATCAAATACCGTGTAGCGGTTCCCCGACGACATGTGGGGATTGACGAAACAATGCAGCTTGCGATGCGCGTCGACCCTGCCATCCGGTTGCGCCACCGCGTAGGTGTTGTACAACCGGCCATCTTCGCCCGCCTCGATCAGCCCGACGCCGATGATCATGTTGTATTGCGCCGATATCTTGACCAGGCGCTGACTCGAGACGCCCGTTGGCACAACCTCGGCGAGCTCCTCCACCTGCGCCCGGTTGAGATGGCGCACATGCCAGTAGCCGGTGAGGCACATCTCCGGAAAGGTGATGATCTGTACGCCCTGCGCGGCTGCCTGATCACAGAAGTGCTCGACGCGGCCCCAGTTGTAGGCCAGATCTGCAGGCCGGTGCGAGAACTGAACGGCGGCGGCGCGAATCAATGCAGATATCTCCAGACAGGCGGCCAATCGGCGTTTCCTCTGTGCATCATTTGACCCACTTCTTCAGCCTCCCTGTAATCCGTTCCAGGCTGTCGCGGTGATGCCTGTATTGTGCGAGGTGCCGTCATGAACCACCAGGTGTAGCCGCCGCCCATCTGGTGACCACTGGGGTTCCGGGTACTCAGACGTTATTCTTTCGTGACAGACTCGCAAACCCGGCAGGACAAACTTCCATGGCCATGACCCCCATGCACACCGTCGAGCCCTTCCTCGACGCCACACCACTGCTCAGTGATGCGCCGGCTCTGCGCGCCCGTGCCGAGAAACTGGGCTACTTGTTCTTTCCGGGCTTGCTCAACACCGGCCCCATCCACCAGGTGCGCGAGCAGGTCCTGGAAATTTGCCGGGATCACGACTGGCTCAAGGCCGACACGGATCTGCTGGATGGTGTGGCCCGCACCGATGATGAGATCATCGAATCCACGGGAGACCCGCGCTGGAAGGCATTCTACGATGATGTGCAGAAGCTGCGCGAATTCCACGCCCTGGCTCTGACTCCGTCGATCCTGGCAACCCTCGAGCTGCTCTTCGGTGAATCCGTGCTGCCCCACCCACGCAACATCCTGCGGGCCATCTTCCCGCGCTCGGCGAGTCATTCGACGCCACCCCACCAGGATCACTTCTATATCGGCGGCAGTCGTGACACGTGGACCTGCTGGTTTCCCCTCGGTGACTGCTCCGTTGAACTGGGCAGCCTTGCCGTGTTGCCCGGCTCCCATCTCACCGGCTTCCATGACGTACACGAAGCCCAGGGCGCCGGTGGCCGTGCCGTCGATGTCGCCAGCGATGGCGCATGGGCCGGTGGGGATTTTGCCTGTGGCGACGTGCTTTTCCTGCACAGCCTCATGATTCACCAGGGCCGCGACAACCAGACCGAGCGCCTGCGCCTGTCCTGCGATTTCCGCTACCAGCCGCGCAGTCACCCCGTACGTGAGGACTCTCTCATCCCGCACATGAACTGGCTGACCTGGGATGAGATCTATGCCGGCTGGCCCGTTGATGACCCCGTACGCGGCTATTGGCGGGGCTGGGATCTCAACATCGTCACGCGGCAGCCCTAGCTCTCCCATGGCGTCAGGCACGTTCCCATTCACGGCACGCACGGTCGAGCAGTTCCTGGCGCACTGGCATGATACGCGCAACTTCCTGCTGGGCCCTGATCTGATCTCCTTTGCCCTGCAACTGCCCTCGGCCGAGCAACTCGTCGATATTCGTCGTACCGACGACAAGGCATCGATCAACTTCTTTGGCGCCACCGATGAAAGCGAAGCGGAGGCCCTGCGTCAGCGCTTCCGCACGGGCCCTCTGGAGCAGGTCATCGACCTGCCCTTCAACCTGGCACACTTCGATCTGCAGCGCTGGTTTGGCACCGGTCAGTTTCTGACTGACTTTCAGCGTCAGGTCATGATCCCGTGGCGTACCTTCCTGTCTGCGGCGGGCCTGACCTTCATGCGCTGCTATCCGATCATCTTCATTTCCGGCAAGCGGCGCAGCTCCCGCTACCACGTCGACAACAGCCACGTGCTCGCCTGGCAAACCCATGGGGTCAAGACCTTTCATGGCTTCAAGGATCCGGAAAAGTATGCCCCCATTCAGGATGTCGTTGACAATCGCACGGCCTATGCCAGCGATCTGCCTCCCGCAGGGATCGTGGCAGCCGATCTGCTCAGCTACCGCATGGAACCTGGCGCCCTTCTGTGGAACCAGCTGCAGACGCCACACTGGGTGACGGGGACTGATGATGAGATCGCCGTGAGCATCAACATCTCCCATGGTGGGGTGCAGCACCAGGGCCAGTTCTGTCCGAACGAACAGGCCCTGCGTCGACGCTGGAAGGATCATCCCGCCGAAGCCTGGCTGGTCGATGAGCGCTACTGACGTGCGGCCCATACGTGTTCTTGTCACGGGCTGCGCCGGCCGTGTCGGCGTCGCCGCCTGTGCAGATCTGCTCGCCGCCGGGCACAGCGTGCGCGGCATCGATGTGCAGGAACCTGACGCGGACGGCGACGCCGGCATCGACTTCCGTCTCTGCGACCTGACGCAGGCAGGTGCCCTTGCCCCGCATCTGCAGCACATCGATGCAGTCCTGCATCTGGCTGCGATCCCCGTCCCGCGCCAGGGCACGCCGGATGCGATCTTCGAGTTGAACTGTGCCGGAACCTTCCGGCTGTTTCAGGCCTGCACCGATGCCGGTATCCGCCACGTCGTCGTCGCCAGCTCCATCAACGCCATTGGTTACTTCTTCGGCACAGTCCCTTTCGAGCTCGATTATCTGCCCGTCGATGAAGATCATCCCAGATTGACGAGTGACGCCTACTCCTTCAGCAAGCAGATCACCGAAGAGATCGGTGCCTACTTTGCCCGACGGGAGGGGATCCACAACATCTGTCTGCGCTTCGGTGCTGGTCTGTCGAGTCTGGCTGATATGCGGCAGCAGCTGGCCGATGACCTGCGCGACACACAGGCTGCGGTGCAACGCCTGGCAGCGCTCGGTACGGAGGCGGCGCATGCCGAGCTGCAACGCATGCAGGCCGCCTATGACGAGGCCCGCCGGGGACGGACGTACGAAGGCGGCAGCGAAAGCCAGCTCCCATCCGGGGAGCAGCGCCTGATGTCACTGCGCCACAACTACTTCAGCTTCATCGAACTGGGTGAGGCGTGCCGCGCCATGCGGCTCGCCCTGACGACTCCCTTCCACGGCCACCACACCTTGTTCATCGTCGATCGGCACAACTATCCCGGTCTGCCGGCACAGCTTCTGGCCGACCTGCTGTACCCCGGTGTGGCGCGCCGAGGCGAACTGGTGGGGGATCAGTCTCTCGTGGACTGGCGGCGGGCCGCCAACCTGCTGAGTTTCGACAGCCTGATTCCTGCCACCATGCTCCTGGAGACTTGATTGCAAGACCGTTTTGTCCCCCTGATAGCTGCTGAACTCAGCATCCCCTCCCAACAGGTAGCCGCCACCGCCGCTCTTCTCGATGAAGGCGGCACCATCCCCTTCATCGCCCGCTATCGCAAAGAGCAGACCGGCAGTCTGGATGAGGTCGCCGTGACCGCCATCCGTGACCGTCTGCTGCAACTTCACGATCTCGAGAAGCGCCGCGAAACGGTGCTCAAGTCCCTCGAAGACCAGGGCGTGCTGACCGATGAACTGCGGGCCAGGGTGCAGGCGGCAGGCACCCTGTCCGTTCTTGAGGACATCTACCTGCCCTTTCGTCCCAAGCGGCGCACACGTGCCACCATGGCCCGTGAGCGAGGACTCGAGCCACTGGCCGAGTTGCTCTTGGCGCAACGCAACGATTGTGATCCCCAGGCAGCGGCCGCTGGCTTTGTTGACGCGGAGAAAGAAGTGGCCACCATCGAGGACGCCCTCGCCGGTGCCCGCGACATCATCGCCGAGCAGATCAGTGAAGATGCCCCGGCGCGCGCCGAACTGCGCCGCCTCTACGAAGGTCAGGGCATTTTCCGCTGCACCCTCGTGCGGGGCAAGGAAGCCGAAGCACAGAAGTACCGCGATTACTTTGAGTGGGAGGAACCGATCAACAAGGCCCCCTCGCACCGCATCCTGGCCATGCGCCGTGGGGAGAATGAAAAACTGCTGAGCCTGCGCATCCTGGGTCCCGAGGGCGACTGTCTGTCAGCACTGGAGCGACGTTTTCTGACATCCGAGAACGCCGCCGCCGCCCAGGTCCGAGTCGCCATCGGCGACAGTTTCAAGCGGCTCCTGTCGCTGACGATGGAAACTGAGATGCGCATCGACACACGCAAACGTGCCGACGCCGAGGCGATCCGGGTCTTTGCCCAAAACCTGCGCCAGTTGCTGCTGGCCTCACCCCTCGGCGAAAAACCCGTACTGGCGTTGGACCCTGGATTGCGCACGGGCTGCAAGCTCGTCTGCCTCAACGCCCAGGGCGGTCTCCTGCATGACGATGTCATCTTTCCCGATCGCAAGACGCAGGCGGCAACCGACACGGTGCGCGCTCTGTGCCAGAAGTACCAGATCGCCGCCATCGCCATCGGCAATGGCACCGGTGGCCGCGAGACCGAGCGTTTTGTGCGCAGCCTGCAGATCCCGGGTGTCCAGGTGGTGATGGTAAATGAGTCGGGTGCGTCCGTGTATTCGGCCTCCGAGGTGGCGCGCGAGGAATTCCCCGACCATGACCTGACGGTGCGCGGCTCCGTGTCCATCGGCCGCCGACTCACCGATCCTCTGGCGGAGCTGGTCAAGATCGACCCCAAATCGATCGGCGTCGGTCAGTACCAGCACGACGTCGACCAGAAGGCACTGCAGGACAGCCTCGATGACGTTGTCACCAGCTGCGTCAACAGCGTCGGTGTGGAACTGAACTCCGCCAGCGGCAGGCTGTTGTCGTATGTGTCTGGTCTGTCGCCACAGCTGGCGGAGAACGTCGTTGCCTTCCGTCGCGAACATGGCGCCTTTCGCGCCCGCAAGCAGTTGCTCGACGTGCCGCGCCTGGGCCCGAAGGCCTATGAGCAGGCAGCCGGTTTCCTGCGCATTCGTGGCGCCGATCATCCCCTGGACGCCAGCGCCGTACACCCCGAGCGTTACGCGCTGGTCGACCGCATGGCCCGGGATCTGGGGTGTACGGTGCCCGAGTTGATCACGCGTGCGGACCTGCGCGAGCGGATCCAGCTGGAATCGTACGTCGATGACAGTACTGGCCTGCCGACGCTGCGCGACATCGTCGCCGAGCTGGCCCGCCCCGGTCGTGACCCGCGGGAACAGTTCGAAGCCTTCGAATTCATGGAAGGTGTGGAGCAGATGTCAGATCTGGCGCCCGGCATGCAGTTGCCCGGAATCGTCACCAACATCACCGCTTTTGGCGCCTTCGTGGACATCGGCGTACACCAGGATGGGCTGTTGCACATCAGCCAGCTCGCCGATCGCTACGTCAAGGACCCCAACGAGATCGTCAAGGTGGCGCAGAAGGTGCAGGTGCGGGTGTTGTCCGTGGATATGGATCGGCGCCGTATTGCCCTGACGATGCGCGCCGACAAGGGCGGCGACGCCTGAGCGTATGGCACTCAGCGAAACCGGACGTTGTCCCGGACATTGGCGAAGTCGTGCAGTTCTCCCCCTTGCAGGATCCACAGGCGCTCCCCTGGTTGGGCCACCTCGTCCCAGCGTTTGATGATCGAGGCGAATCCGGGTGGATTGTAGCCACCCCATAGCACCAGATCGGCGGCGCCCACATAGGCGTCCAGTTGTGGCATATCGATGACGACCGGCGGCGCCATCCGCAGCTGCAGATCATTGCGATGCTGGAAGCCGAACCAGGGATCCGGCAGGATGGCGAACAGAACGGTGTTGCCCGGCCCGACATGATCGGAGAGGTAGCTGCAGTAGTGCTCGTACTTCGGATCGATGCCCGCCAGCGCTGGCCGCTCCACGAGGACGGCCCCAGCAAGCACGAGCACTGCCACCAGCACGGCCCGACGCGCCCAGCGACTCAGCTGCAGCCAGTGGCCCAGCCCGACGGCGGTGAACGGTGCCATGTACGCCGGGTAGACCAATTCCCCGGAAAACAGCGCCAGCGGCGTCAGGCAGACGGCACCGATCAGCCAGGGGAGCAACTTTCGCCAGCCTGCGATCAGCCCCGCCAGACCACCAACAAAGGCCGCTGCCAGCACCGGCGCGAGGGGCCCGGAGAATTCGGCCAGACGTTGCAGATTGCCCAGGGGTGAGGTCGCCCGACCCGCCTTCACCGCCAGCTGCAACTGCATCTGCGCCATGAACGTGTTCACATCGAGGGCGATGTAGACCCCCCAGGCCAGCAGCAGTGGCACACTGCCAGCGACAAACAGGAGTACGGGCCGACGCCCGCGCAACAGACTCGTGAGGCCCGCAGCTGCCATGGCTGCAGCACCCAACGGATGTGTCAGGATCGCCGCCGAGGCCAGGGCACCCACGCCCAGGTAGCGTCGCTCGTCGCGGCCCACCTCGAGCCACGTCAGCGAGCCCGCAGTGAGCACGATAGCCAGCATGTCCATACGCGCCATGGATGCGGCACCCTGCAGTGACGGGTCGAACAGAATCAGGGCACACGCCGTCCACGCACAGGCGCCGACGCTGCGGCGTCTCTGCCAGAGTATGACGATGAGCACCAGCCCCAGGACCAGCGACAGGGAGCGGACCGCGAGCAGGCCCGGGCCGAACAGTCCCATCCAACCGGCGAGCACGAGGTAGTAGAGTGGTGGCGTCCAGTAGACGCTGTGCTCGATGCCCGGCAGGGCCCCCTGCAGCAGCGTCGTTGCCAGCCGTCCTTCGCTCCACAGACTCCAGGCGATCGATGCGCACAGGGATTCATCAGGATTGACCGCATAGATACCGAACATGCCCTTCAGTATAGGCTGACATCGGCGAGGTTTCCACGACCGCAACGGCACCGGTGCGCGATCCCGCCACGGCAGCTTGCATGAGGAGGTGCGACGCCCCATAATGCCGTCAGCGTAAACCTTTGCCCTGACCAGAAGGGACCTGGCTATGACTGAACTCAACGTGCCCTGGGCTGCGTGGTACGGTACGGAACCGTTGATGATGCGGTTTCCGGCGGATTGGCGGGTCGATCTGTTCCGCATGCGTGGCGGCGAGGATATTGGCGATGCCGGCATTCGCAAGGCCCTCGCCGAGCCGATCGGGGCGCCGCCCCTTCGACAGTTCGCTGCCGGAGCGGCGACGGCGGCGATCCTCGTCGACGATCTGTCGCGCCCGACACCCGCCTTCCGGCTGCTGCCGTACGTGCTCGAGGAACTGGCCGAAGCGGGGGTGCCGGAAGAGGGCATCACGATCATCGGCGCCCTGGCCGCCCACCGGGCGATGACGCGGGAAGACTTTATCAAGAAAGTTGGCGCCGACGTTGTCGATCGATACCGCGTCGTCAACCACAATGCCTATGAGAATCTGGAATTCCTCGGCTATTCGAGCCTCGGCGTACCCGTCTTCGTCAATCGCGACTTCATGGGCTGTCAGATCCGTATTGCCATGGGGATGATCACCCCCAGAGGCGGCATGTTCGGCGGCGGCGCCAAACTGTTGATTCCCGGTGCCTGTGGGCAACAGACCATCATGCTCAATCACCGACACGTGCACGGTGAACCCTTCCGCCCCCATTTGTCGGAGGTGGCACGTATGGCAGGACTCCGCTACATCGTCAACCCGCTGCTCAATGAGGACCTCGAAATCACCGATCTCGTCGCCGGTGACACGGATGCTGCCTTTGAGCGCGGTTGCGAACTGGCTACGATGCGCTACAGCACCCCCATGCCGGACCCCGCATCGGTCGACATCGGCGTGTTCAATGCTTTCCCCAAGGACACCGAGCTTTGCCAGGCGGGCCTGGCGCTTGTGCCTCTTGGTGGTTGCCCCCACGATCCGCTGGTGGAGAACGCGACGATCGTCATTGCCAGCGCCTGCCCCGAGGGTCTGGGGTGGCACTCGGTGCTGGGTCCGGGGACAGCCCTGCGTGGCAAACCCGGGCCGCGGAGCCATCGCACGTTCCTGTTTTCGCCTGGCGTCAACCGCTATGATTGCGAGGCGCTCTACGGGACACATGTAACCCTGTTCCGCGACTGGAACAGGATGGTGACCGAGCTGCAACGCCTCCACCCACAAGCCCCTCGCGTCGCGGTGTTCCCCGCCGGCGCCATGCAGATGGCTGCCACCTGTTGAGGGTGGATCGTCGCCGGGAGCAAAGCCCGGGACAGTAGGTTGTTCGATGTGGGACTACGGTTGCCAGTGAGCGATCTTCCACAGATACAGGCTGGCAATGCTCCGGTGGGGAGACCAGCGCGTGGCGACCTGCGCGATCTCGCGGTGTGTCATCTCCCGTTGCAGCACGCGCTGCACCCCGTTGCGCAGGGCCAGATCACCGATGCTGAAAATATCGGCGCGGCCAACGGAGAAGATGAGAAACATCTCCGCCGACCAGATGCCCAGCCCTGGCACTTTGATGAGGGCGTCGATGATCTGTTGATCGCTGAGTCGGGCGAAGCGCAGACGGCCGAGTTCGCCCTCGTGGAACGCATCAGCCAGCGCGTGCAGATACTTTGCTTTCGCCCCCGTCAGGCCACAGGCACGCAGCGTCTCCGTTGACAGCTGCAGCAGGCGTGCTGGATCCGGCGCCCGCCTGGGTGCAAAGTGGGCGAGGAACCGACCGTAGACGGTCTCCGCTGCCTTTTTTGCCACTTGCTGCGAGCAGATGGTGCGACACAGCGCCCCGAAGCGATGCCGGTGGCGGCGCAGCGTCACGGGTCCGACACGCGCCATCCATGTCCCCAGGACCGGGTCCTGTCGGCAAAGCACCTCTGCCCCCGCCGCCAGCGTTGCCTGTGTCAGCAGTTCCATGGGTCAACCCACCCGTTTCAGGCGGCGGTGTCGATGGTGGCGCGCAGCAGGCGCATGAAGTTCCCGGACCAGATGCGCCCGACTTCTTCCTCGGTGAAACCGCGCGCCAGCAGCGCCTGCGTCAGCTCGGGCAGACGGCTGACATCGGGCACAACCGGCACGTCATTGGCGCCCAGGCCGTCGTAGTCGGAGCCGATGCCGACGTGATCGACGCCGACCAGTTCGGCCACATAGGCGACGTGATCAACGAGACGTTCGATGGTCGGCGCCACGGCATCGATGAACATCGGTGCGAAGGCGATACCGAGCACACCACCGGCAGCCGCCAGGGCACGGATCTGATCATCGGTAAGGCAACGCCAGTGCGGACAGACGCCGAAAGCGGCGGTGTGGGTCATCGTCACCGGCAGACGCGACAGCTCGAGCACCTCGTAGAAGGCTTTGTCGTTGATATGGGACAGGTCCGTGACAATGCCCAGATCGTTGCTGACCCGCAGTACATCGCGACCGAAGTCGGTCAAGCCCGCCAGGTCGCGCCGCGCCGATTCGCGCTCGGCGAGGGAACACGGTCCAAACTCACTTCGACTGCCCTGCAGCATGGTCGCCTCGGCGCCGCCTTCGCCATGCGTGATGCCGAGAGCGCGCAGGCCCAGACGGTGCAGCAGGTGCAGCGTGTCGACAGATCCTTCGAGCCAGCGACCGGCTCCCTCCACCGTGATCAGCACCGAAATCTGCCCGGCGGCGCGGGCGGCATCAACGTCGCTCGAATGGAGCACCAGACGGAAGATGTCGGGATGGGCCTCAATCTGCGCCAGCGTTCGTTGCGTTGTCACCCAGACGTTGGCGATGACACCATTGCCGACGATGAAAAAGCCGCCGTCGAAGCCACCCTCCCGCATGCGCGGCACATCCATGTGGTACGCCAGGTCCCGCTGCAGCCAACCGAAGGGGGCCTCGCCACGGGCGACGCGCTCTACGGGGGTGTCGTTGTGGCCATCAAAGACCAGCAACCGATCGTGCACAACACGGGCTTGTTCGAGTGTGATCTTTTTCATGACTTTCTCACATCCCTTAGCGATGGTGCCAGTTGCATGAAGTGCCCGGATTTGCCCTTGTTATCCACTGATCTGCAAACACCCACATAGGAGAACGAAACGTGCATCATATCCAGACGAATTTCACCGACATCTTCGCCCTGCATCTGAACAATGGTGACGACATCCTGGAATCCCTGCGGCAATTCGTCACGGAGCAGAAGATCCACAACGCCGTATTCCTCAGCGCCTTCGGCTCGGTGACCCACTACCACTTCCACGTTGTTGCCAGCGGCGATCTGCCCCCGGCCGAGGAGTACCCCAAGGGCGAGAAAGCTCTCGATGTCGTTGCCATCACCGGGGGTGTGCTCTCCGGCCGTGTCCACGCCCATATCACCTTCACCGACGACAAGATCGCCTTCGGCGGCCACCTCGAGCCCGAGTGCAAGGTGTTGACCTTCGTCAACATCTATCTGGGTGTGATGGCAGCCGACGATGACATGTCCAAGTGGGACACCTTCTAGGCGGGATCAGGCGTGCCACATCTTCGGCATGCTGAAGGCCTTGCCCTTTTTGAAGAAGGATTCCATTTCGTGCGCCTTGATCATCTCATCACACATCCTGCGGATGTCGTCGATGGATAACTCCGCCGCCGTGTGTGGGTCCAGCAGCGCCGCCTGATATACCGCATCCCGATCATGCTGGAACACCGCTTGCAGCGTCACCAGCTGGGTATTGATGTTCGTGCGATTGAGCGCCGCACACTGCTCCGGCAGATCCCCCACGAACGTGCCCTGCACGCCGTTCTTATCCACCAGACAGGCGACTTCAACGACGGTGTTGTGCGGCAGGTTGGTGATGAGATGGCCGTCATTGAGGACGTTGCCGCCGATGCGGTAGGGGACATCCGTCTCCATCGCCTCCATGATGTACGACCCGTACTCGTGGGTGCGGCTGTGGCTCAGCTTCGAGTTGGCCGACATCTGTTTGCTCTGCGTCTTCCAGCGTTCGATCTGCGAGACGCAGCGCCGCGGGTACTCATCCAGCGGGATGTTGAATTCCTCGATCAACTCCGGATACTTGTCCTTGATCCAGTAGGGCATGTACTCGGCACTGTGCTCGGATGACTCGGTCACGTAGTAGCCGAAGTGCCGCATCATCTCGAGGCGCACCATGTCGCGCGGCTTCTTGGCGCCCGGCTTGCGCGCTTCCCGGATGATCTTCGCCGCCCGCTTCTTGATCTCTGGGTACAGATCCTTGCCACCATCCGATATTTCCAGCAACCAGCCCTGGTGGTTGATGCCCGCCACTTTCCACTGCAGGTCCTGCGCCGGCGCCATACCCACGTACTCAAGCAGGCGCGGCGCGCAGACCTGCACGGAATGACACAGACCGACGCCACGGATGTCGGTGCCCCGCAGCAACGCCCCGGTTACGGCACACATGGGGTTGGTGTAGTTGAGGAACCAGGCATCGGGGCAGACCTGTTCCATCTCCTGGCCGAAGGCGATCACCACCGGCGCCGTGCGCAGTGTGCGGAACAGACCACCAATGCCGATCGTGTCGGCAATCGTCTGCCGCAGTCCGTACTTCTTCGGAATCTCAAAATCGATCACCGTTGACGGTTCGTAGCCGCCCACCTGAATCGCGTTGACGACGTAGTCGGCATCACGCAGTGCCGCCTTGCGCTGGGGCTTGCCCAGATGACTGGTCACCTTCGCCCGGCCCTTGTTGATGTTCCGGTTCAGCGTCTCCAGCATCTTCGTCGACTCCCGCAGACGCCGCGCATCGATATCGTACAGCGCGATATGGGCATCGTGCAGGGCGGGACTCAGCATGGCGTCACCGAGGATGTTCTTGGCAAACACGCTGGAGCCGGCGCCCATGAAGGTGATCTTGGCCATCTGTGTGTCCTCTTTCTGACTGATGCTGGCGGAATTCCTCTGGCACTGCTTCCGGTCCGCTAAACTCGACGGGAACGTCGCGCTCTTCAAGGGGTGATCAGCAGGCTCGCAGCAGGGTGATGGGGATGGCGAATGCGTGCGGCGTGGTGCGGATGCGAAAGGCGTCGCGGATCTGCGCCGTCGCCCCGTCAAACAGCCGGCGCAGCGCGACCTGCTCCGGCTCCGGCGTCTGCATGCGCTGGGTCCAGTCGTCGAAAGGCAGGTCCGTGGGCCAGTTGCCTTCGACCTTCGCGCGCAGTCCGGCAACGGCAAACATCTGCTGCCACTGCGACACATTGTAGTCGCGCACGTGGGATGGATCCCGCAGCAGTTCGATGCAGTTGAGGAAGGTGTCCTGCGCCGGATCCTCGGGGGCGGTAGTGTCCACCCAGAGCACTCGGCCACCGGGCCGCAGCACCCGCGCTGTTTCGCGCACAGCTGCCACGGGGTCGGCAAAGTGATGCGCGCAGACGCGGCAGGTGACCAGATCAAAGCTGTTGTCAGCATAGGGCAGCGCCTGCGCGTCCCCCTGTTCGAAGCTGACATTGTTGATGCCCTGCTCCTGCGCCAGTCCACGGGCCTGCGCCAGCATCGCTTCCGTCAGATCGATGCCGACCACGTGTGCGGCGCTGCGCGCTACTGCGACCGCCGTATTACCCGTGCCCGTGCCAAGGTCGAGTACGTGTTCCGTGCCCTGCAGGTCGGCAGCGGCATATAGCGCCTGCAGATCCGGGGCATTCGTGTGGTAGCTGCTGGTGCGGTAGCGTTCGGCGGTGGCACCGAACTGCCGTTGAATCGACGCCTTGCGATCCATTGCCTTGTCTTTCCGCAGGGTTGAGTGGCGTGTTCTGGTGTCGGTGAAGGCGCGGCGGCTGCCTCCGTACGTCGAAGGAGCTTCGGGACTGACAGGAATCTCGAGAGACTATGCTGCCGGCCCTGAGCCAGGTGCTGCCGTCGCAACCGGCGTGCCCAGACGCACAAGCGTCTCCATGTTGCTTGCCGTTCGTGTGCACAGGTCCTCGTCCGGCACCCACGCCCCCGGCTCACCGAGCAATGCCACCGTTGAACCACCGTATTCGAAGTAGCCCTTTTCGCTGCCACGCGTCACATCCTGTGTCTCCTGCTGCACGATGCGACCTACGAGCATGGCCCCCACCTCAACGTAGGCGAGTCGCCCGAAGTGTGCCGTCTGCTGCATCGTCACTTGCCGCTCGTTGCTGGCCAGGATGTTGGAACGATGCCGCAGGCTGAGCAGATTGACCGAATGCAGACGCCCTGGCACGCGGTAGTGATCAAAGATCTGCCCGCCTTCGGCGAAGTGGAAGCGATGATAGTCCTGCGGGCGCAGGCGGATAATGAGCAGCGGCCCACCCTCGAAAGGCGCCGCCTTTTCTGGGCTGCCGAGCAACGCTGCCGGCGTAAGATGCTCGCCCTTCACTGGAAACGTCTCCGTCCCCAGCACGCGCTCCCAGCCGAGGCAGGCGCCCTCGGCCCAGGCCGGCAGGCGCTCGGGCAGATCACAGAAAGTGCGTGCGCCAGCGCGGAAACGACGAATGAAGAATTCATTGAAGCTGGCATAGGCGACCGGCTCGTAGTCATCCATCGACACGTCATACATGCGCGTGAAGGCCTCGATCCGACGGCGCGAACCGGAGCCATGGCTCCACCAGGTGGCAAGGCAGGAGAAGAAGTGCCGACTGCAGCATAACTCCGCCGCCAGCCTGCCGGCGGTCGTGCCGTACAACCAGCGCAGCATGGTCTCGTGCGGGATCACTTCATCAACAACGCAACCCTGTTGTCGGTCCCAGCACTGCACGGCACTTGTCCGGGTCACTCGCCGAAAACCTCATCAAAGTTCTTTTGCGCCGCAGCCAACACCCCCGTCAGGGCAAAATCACCGGCGCCGATGAGCATCTGTGCGCCCATCTGCCGGTATGTTGCCCACTCGGCAGGGCCGCCGCCGGCAATACCCCAGGCCTTGCCGTGATCCCTGGCGACATCGGCTATGTGGGCCGTCGCCTCCTGCAGGCTGGGACTGCCGTCGACCAGTCCCAGGCGCAGGCCGAGATCAGCGGGGCCGATGAACAGCCCGTCGATGCCCTCCACGGCGGCGATCGCCTCGGCGTTGGCCAGCGCCTGCGCCGTCTCGATCTGGGCAAAGACGAAGGTTTCGCCGTTGGCATCTTCGGTGAAGTCACCACCGCCCAGAGCGAAGTCCGCGTCCAGGCCAGCGCCATCGAGACCCCGATTGCCGATCGGCGGAAACTTGACGGCCTGCGCAATGTGACGCGCTTCGGCTGCGTCGGCCACAAGGGGCATCAACAACCCCGCCGCGCCATCCTCCAGGTACCGGTACAGCAAGGTCCGTTCCGTTGTCGGCGCGCGCACCATGGCATCGATGTCGAATTGATGGCACATCGCCAGCAGACTCTGCACTTCGCGCCCCTCCATCGCCCGGTGTTCGAGATCGAGCCAGATCGCGTCAAACCCGTGATGTGCGGCGTATCTGATATAGAAGGGCAGGTAGTGCCCCAGGGCGACGACACGGGCGCAACGGCCGTCGCGGATCTTTGCCAGGACCTTGCTCGTTCTCAACCTTGGACTCTTTCCGTTGGGCGGGTGAACAGCGGAACTGTAGTAAAATAGGGCTGCAGGGAC
>CALFPI010000094.1 GCA_937919035.1 uncultured Gemmatimonadaceae bacterium | reverse complement strand
TGTCGAGGTCGAAGCACTCCGCCGGGGTCTTGCCCGCATCGGGGTCGTAGCGGAACAGCGGATAGGCGCGTGACTCCACGGCAAGCTTGCCCTGACGATGGCCGGCGTCGTCGGCGATGCCGTGTTCGGGCTGACACGAGGTGTAGAGTGAGAACAGCGCCGGGCGCCGGGTCATCAGACCGCGGACGAAGCCTTCGATCATGTGACTCGGGTAGGCGACGGAGCCCTGCATGATATACGTCGTGCGGTGCGCCATGCCGATGAGGCCGATCTCCTTGCGAATCTCCTCCTTGCCCTTCTGCGCCTTGCCATACTGCGCCATGTCGGAGATCTGCCCGACGAAGCCGGATGTGCACGCCTGACCACCGGTATTGGAATACACCTGGGTGTCAACGATGACGACCTTGATCGGTTTGCCTGACATCATCATGCGCGACAGGTTCTGGAAACCGATGTCGAACATGGCGCCGTCACCACCGAGGGCCACGACCGGCGGGCACAGGTGCCACTCGTCGTCGCTGAAGTCATCGAAGCTGAAGTAGGTGTAGAAGCTGTCATCCTCGGCGGGCAACTTGCCAGCCAATTCCGCTTCGGCGAGGCGAATGGAGCGGAAGCCGTCGGCCATCTTCGACATATGCCCCTCGAAGATGCCCATGGCGACCGAGGTGGAATCCTGGAACAGATGGTTGGCCCAGGGGAAGGGGTAGGGGTTGAAGGGGTAGGTGCTGCCCCACACCGACGTACACCCGGTGGAGTTGAGCATACCCATGCGCGAACGGCCGCGGCCCGTGGTGCCTTCCGTGTACTTCCAGTGCAGGTCCTTCAGTTGTGTCAGCAGACTCGTTACCCGGCGGAACCACTCGGGGTCAATCGGGTCGGTTCCCTTCATCGTTTCGAGACGGCCCGCAACACCGGCCAGGGTCATCTCGGTGCCCTTCATCTCCTCCATGATGCGGCTGATCGCGCCGGCGTCGCTGACGTCCATTTTCTCTACCAGACGCATCTGGATGTGTTTCTCGACGCGGGTGATCAACTCGGCCAGATAGGCGATGTGCTTCTTGACGCGAGGCTGCATCAGCGCCTCGACGGTGCCGGTGAACAGGTGCATCACCGTCTTCTCGGAGCAGCCCATGCAGGCGCCGTCGCCGGAAGCCAGCGCCCCGTAGACGTCCTTGTCGAGGAGGATGGTTTCGAGGGCACCGATGCCCTCTTCCAGATTGTCGACGCGGATGAATTTCTCCTTCGTCGTCGGCAGGTCCATCCAGAAGTCCCAGGTCTTTTCCAGCTGCTTGATGGATGGTGCTGTCTGCGGCACGACACGCAACGCGTCGTCATCACAGACCTCGACACACTCCATACAACCTTTGCAGGTGTAGGGATTGATGGTGATGCTGAGCAGACCACCGCTGCCGCTCTGCTTGTTCTCCATATTGGTGAAATAGGGGCGGGTGGAGGCCCACTGGAAGTCACCGATCTCGGCGCGGAAGTGGCCCAACTCTGTCTGCAACTCGGCGCGATCCGCTGCCGGTGCGTCTGCGACTGCGCCCCGGGCGGCATCCTCGATGAGGGCGACGATGTCGGGGCTCTTGCCATTCGTTTTGGCGATGATCTGCTCGCGCAGTTTCCCCTCCATGTTGCGTACGGCGCGCGGCAGATGTTTTACCGGGTGTCCTGCATTGCGCACGCGGTTGACGGCGGTGTCAAAGATGTCGCCCACGTCATTGACCAGACCAGGAATCGCCGTGTCCGGGCAGACGGTGTAACACTTGCCGCAGGCCGTGCAGTTCTCAGCAATCCACTCCGGGTGCTCGTGACGAATACCGGTCATGTTGCGGAACGAGGCGGATACGGCCGGCATCCAGCTGAGACCAACGAAGGGATCGGCGAGTACGTCGTTGCCCTGGCCCTTGGCGTAGAGCGTTCCCGTCTGTTCCCAGAAGCGGTGGATGTCGGTGGAGGCGTCGGCGCTGACGGGCAGCCGCTTGAGCATGGGCGGCAGGGGCTCGATCTGCAGCAACTTGGCATCGGTCTTGTCGGCGTTGATGATCTCGGCGGGGATCTCGATGAGCTCATCGTAGCCACGGCGCACGACGCGCAGATTGTCTTCGACGACACGGGCGCCCTTGCCACCGAACTTGTGCTGCAACTGCTCCTCGATGGCGGCAAACAGCTTCTCTTCGGTGAAGCCCGCCTGCTTCATCACCGGCGACGCCTTGAAGAAGGCTCCCTGGAAGGCGATGCCCTGCATGCGCAACTGCAACTCGGGATCGCTCGCCTCCTCACGGGCGATCTTGAAACCGTCGATGGAGAAGACGCGGATCTTGTTCTGGCGAATCGTGTCCTGGTAGCGCTCCGGGATATCGGCCCACAGCTCGGCCGGCGTCGCCCGGTCACTCTGAATGACGAAGACGCCGCCTTCCTTCAGGCCCGCGACGGCGTTGGTGTGCTGCATGACCTTCGGGTCCGGTGATAACACCACGTCGACGTAGTAGTACTCACAGTTGACACGGATCGGCTCGGGTGAAGCCGACAGGTAGTAGGTCGTGGGCTGACCCTTCTTCTCCGAGCCGTACTTGGGGTTGGCCTTGATGTGATACCCGAGCAGATCGAAGAGGGTCATCGCCAGGTTCTTACCCGTGGTGATGGCGCCCCAGCCACCGACGGAGTGGAACCGCGCCGTGATGCTGCCTGCCGGCATGAGGTTGGGGTTTTCGCTGCCGTGCAACGCCAGATCCTTCACGTGTGGATAGGCTTCGAGGATCTCTTCCTGATGGGCCCGCTGTTTGGGCGTGCCCGGATCGTCACGGATAAAGTCGATGGAGAGGTAGAACAGTTTCTTGCGTTTGCCCTCGGGGAGCATGTTCTCCACGGTGGCGATCAGCCCTTCCGGCTGCAGGTCACGGCTGCCCATGCCGAAGGAGCCGGAGTACAGCGGCGGTGCGTCTGTGAGCTTCGAGTAGACGGCGTGATCGGGGTACGGGAGGTCGCCGTTCTTACCCCCGGATGCACCGTTTTCCATGCACTTGGCCAGCGTTGCACGGATCTCGCGCATCATCGGCAGATCGACGCCCAGGGGCTGGTCGAGGCGCTCGAGAACGGCGACGCCCTTCTTGCCGCGCAGGATGCTGCCGAGCAGGTTGCCCGGAAAGGGGCGCCACATGGTCATGTTGACGACGCCCACCTTGAGGCCCCGGGTTTGGCGCAGGTAATCGGCGACGACTTCGGCACTCGATACGACGCTGCCCTGGCCGATGATCAGATACTCGGCGTCCTCCGTCCGGTAGGTGCTGACCCGCGCGTACTGGCGGCCCGTCAGTTCATAGAAGTCAGCGAAGGCCTGATCGGTGAAGCCCTGAATATGGTCGAAGAAATAGGGGCGCTGGGCGGCAACGGACTGCATGTAGCTGTCCTGATTCTGCACAACGCCGGCCATCACTGGATTGTCCACATTCCAGACTTCAGGGACACGCCGTCGTGTCGGTCCGTAGATCATCCGCTGCGCTGCCGTCGGGCTCTCGATGATGTCATCGGGCCGGCCGAGAAATTCTGCAATCAGTTCGCGCTCGGGGGTGAGCAGCGACTCGATGAGATGTGTCGTCAGGAAGCCGTCCTGGGCGATGGCGCCCGGGTTCAGCGACTGTTCGGCGATTTTGTGGGTGATGATGTTGAGGTCGGCCACCTCCTGGGCATTCTTGGCGAAGAGCTGGAAGAAGCCGGTGTCCTCAATGCAGTGGTAGTCGTCGTGGCCGGCGTGCACGTTGAGACTTGCCTTGGTCATGGCCCGGGCGCCGATGTTGAGCACGTACGTCAGTCGTTTGCCGACGGCGGCGTAGAGCGACTCGTGCATGTAGGCGATGCCCTGCCCCGAGGAGAAGTTGGAGGCGCGCAGGCCGCTCATGGACATGCCGGCGGTAACGGCCGCCGCCGCGTGCTCCCCTTCGGGTTCGACGAATATCAATGGCCGCCCGGAGATGTTGATGTGGCCCTCAGCAACGGCCTCGGCCCAGAATTCACCCATTTGCGTGGAGGGTGTGATCGGGTAGGCGCCGGCGGCATCTGTGGACTCACGCTCACAGGCGATGGCTGCCGTACAGCCGTCCATGGCGTTGCGGGCACCTGGGTATCTGAAGGTCTTCTCACTCTTGGCCATGAGGCTTCACTCTCTCCAACCGGGTTTGATGTCGCCGCCGCAGACCAGTGCTGCGGGCGACTGTCACTTTAGCAGATCAGGTGGTTGCCGCTGGCAGGGGCCGCTGACGCAGAACCTTGCGTGCGTCGCGCCCCTTTTCGGCGCCGCCGTTGTTGAGCCAGACAATGGCTCCTGTGGGGCAGCGCTCGATGGCGGCGCGGGTATCGGCATGCCGACGGTCGTAATCGACAACGGGCAGGTTGTTCACGATCTGAATCACCCCGGGCGCATCCATGGCGCATCGGCCACAGGCGGTGCACGCCACTTCGCAGTCCTCGAGTACGTCATCCCCGGCTTCGAGAGAGCGACAGGCGACCCAGATCTGATGGCTGACGGGGTGCAGTTCAAAGAGGCTCTTGGGGCAGACTTCGACACAGTCGCCGCAGGCCGTGCATTTATCGGGATTGACGACGGGCAGACAGAACTCGTTCATGGTAATTGCGTCGAAATCACAGACGTCGGCGCAATCACTCAGGCCCAGGCAACCCCAGGCGCAACTCTTGCCACCGCCACCGACCATGGCCGCAGCGCGACAGGTCTCCAGGCCCTGGTAAAGGGCGCGTTTGCGCGACACGTTGATGCCGCCGGCGCAGGCAAGGCGGGCGACAACCTTCTCCTGCGTGCCGACATCGACACCGAGATAGGCGGCAATGCTCTGCCGGCCGCCGTCACTGCTCACGGTGCATTTGCCCGGCAGGGCGTCACCACCGACAAGGGCTTCGGACAGGGCCCGACAGCCTGGGAAGCCACAGGCGCCGCAATTGCTGCCCGGCAGCATTGCCTCGACAGCATCGATCCGCGGGTCTTCCTGGACGAAGAGCTTCTTGTTGACCAGCACAAGGATGACCGCCAGGCCCACAGCAATGCCGCCAAGGGTGAGCACCGCTGTGAGGATGACGTTCATGGTTTGAAGTTGCGCTCCGGATCACCGAAGGGAGAGGAACTGGCAACACCTGGAGTCGCAAGAGGCATGCCATGACAGTGGCACGAGCCAGACGACCCGGGTCCGAGTCGCACGTGGGCCTCGCGGCGGGTGCCTGCCGAGCGCGTAACCTGCTGTTGGCGAGGGGGTTGGTTGGACAGAAGCAATGCCAACCGCCCATGCTACGGCGGTAGTGGCACAAGGCGCCGCGGTCCCACTGGCGGCGACATCACCCACTGGAGCGGGTCATAGGTGTCCCAGTGAGCCGAATCTGTCACGCCTGGCTCATGGTTCGTGGCACAAGCCGCACCACCAGGCAGAGCTCGCAGGTCGATTTCGGCAGCATCCGGAGCCCTGCAGGAGGGGTACTATCTTCGTGACGCCAGGTGTCCTGCCTAGGGCATGACGAATTCGTGCTCGGGGTTTTTCATGCTCAGCACCGGGCACGGGGCCATCTGCACGATCTTTTCGGCGACACTGCCGATGAGAGCATGGCGCAAGCCGCTGCGTCCATGGGTGGCGATGACGATGAGGTCCACATCCAGCTCACGGGCGTACTGCACCACTTGCACATGGGGGGGGCCGATCCGCACGGCGGTTGTCACCGGCACTTCCTGCGGCAGGCTTGCTGCCACCTGAGTCAGCGCTTTCAGCCCGTCATCCTCGAAGCGCTGCATCAGGTTGTCGCCGTACTCGGGGAAGGCAGTGCCGCCGGCACCGGCAACCCACTGCGTGTCGACGACGTGCAGCAGATGCAGCGTGGCGCCAAAGGTTGTCGCCAGTTCCCGTGCGTAGGGCAGGGCGTGGGCGGCGTACTCGCTCAGGTCCAGAGGAACGAGGATACTGCGGATGCTGATCATGGCGTGCCTCCTTCGTGTACCCCTGAAAGCGAGCAAAACCCTTGCCGAGTCAGCTTTTGTTCAGTGCCTACTGCGCGCCTCACCTGTAGAGACGTTCTCGCCACATATGGGGCGTTGTTGTCGCAGTGAAGAATCCCTTCAGGGCTTGCGGTGAACGCTGGTGACCCCGACCGTACTCTAATTGATGCTGGCACGCGTGTTGCCATGACTGGAGTGCCCGAACTCTGCCCGCGCGCAGCCAGACAATTATCCCAGACAATTATCCCAGACAATTATCCCAGACAATTATCCAGGACAACAATGACCACGACACCCCAGCCCGATGCGTCCCAGCCCGTTGGCTCCTTACCGGTTGGCTCCTTACCGGGGGGCATCCACATCGACGCCGCCCTGCTCAACCGCTATGACCGTCCGGGGCCACGCTACACCTCCTATCCCACGGCTGTCGAGTTTCATGAGGGCTTCGGTGCTGAGGATTACACCGAGCGCCTGGCGGCTCTGTCTCCCGAGGCTGAGGTCTCGCTCTATGTCCATCTGCCGTTCTGCGATCATCGCTGTCACTTCTGTGGCTGTCACGTTGTGGCGACGCAGCATCTGGACGTCGCCGAAATCTATTTGACCTATCTGCGCCGAGAGATCGAGGCGGTGGCAACGATCCTTGGTCGACGACCTCAGGTCAGTCAGTACCACTGGGGCGGGGGGACGCCGACCTACTACTCTCCCGAGCAGATGCGGCGCTTGCAGGCGACCGTGCTGGAGCATTTCGATCTGACCCCTGGCGCCGAGGTCGCCATCGAAGTCGACCCACGGGTGACGTCCACGGCCCATATCGACGCACTGTGGGAGATGGGGTTCAATCGACTCAGCATGGGTGTGCAGGATTTCGATGATGACGTGCAGCGCGCCATCGGCCGCGGGCAGACAGAAGAGCAGACGCGCTCGCTGTATCACTATTCGCGGGACAAGGGCTTCACGTCGATCAACATGGACCTGATCTACGGCCTGCCGGAGCAGACCACCGAGAGTTTCGGCGCCACCATGGAATCGGTCCTCGAACTGCGCCCCGACCGCCTCGCCGTCTACTCCTATGCGCACGTGCCCTGGGTGCGCAGCAATCAGAAGCGCATCGACGAAGAAACGCTGCCGGGTCGAGATGCCAAGTTCGCCTTGCTGGCACAGGCGATCAGCACCTTCCGGGGTGGAGGCTACGACCAGATCGGCATGGATCACTTCGCCCTGCCCGAGGACGAACTGGCGCAAGCGCTGGGACGGCGCAAGCTGCACCGGAACTTTATGGGCTACACGGTGTCGCGCGCGCCGGACATGATTGGTCTGGGGATCTCAGCCATTGGCGATGTCGCCGGCGCCTACGCCCAGAACCAGAAGAAACTGAGCACCTACTATGCCGATCTCGATGCTGGCCGGCTGCCCATCGAGCGTGGCTACGGTCTTTCCGACGACGATCGTGTGCGGCGCCACATCATCAGTGAACTGATGTGCAACCTGTGGCTCGATACGAAAGCCGTCGAACAGCGGTATGGCGTCGATTTCGCCGTCGACTTCGCCACGGAACTGGCCGCCTTGCAGGACGGGCCCGTCGCCGATGGGCTTGCCGTGCTGCACGATGGTGCGATTGAAGTGACCTCCCTCGGGCAGCTCTTTGTGCGCAACGTGTGTATGCCCTTTGATGCCTACATGGAGGCCAAGAAAAGCTCGGGACCGATGTTCTCGCGCACGGTCTGATGGCCGCCATGTCCACATCGCCCACGCAGCCCCGTTGGCTGGTTCCCTGGCTGACGGCCGTCGCCGCCAGTATTGTGGCGATGATCGTTCTCGGTGGTGTCGTGCGCTTGGCTCACGCCGGCCTGTCGATCGTCGAATGGCAACCCATCTCCGGCATCCTGCCACCGCTGTCAGCCAGCGCCTGGGACCAGGCTTTTACGGCCTACCGTGCGTCTCCTGAGTACCGCCTGATCAACGAGGGCATGTCGATGGAGGCCTTCCGCCATATCTACTTGCTTGAGTATCTCCATCGAGTGTTGGGTCGTCTCGCAGGTCTGCTGCTGGTTGTGCCGCTTGCTGTGGGGCTGATTCGTCGCCAGTTCGAAGGCGGCACGGCGAAGGCTCTGCTGGGCATTGCCGTGCTGTTTGCCATGCAGGGGGTCATGGGCTGGCTCATGGTCGCCAGCGGCCTGATCAACCAGCCCTGGGTGAGTCCGTATCGATTGCTGCTGCACCTGTGGCTCGCCTTCGGCCTGCTCGCCGCTGTGGTGTGGCTGCTGTTGAATCATGCCGCAGGTGCGTCGCCTGCAGTCGGCGGGGGGCGCCTGCAGGCGCCGGCGATCGTTGCTCTCGTTGCGGTCATCCTGCAGACGGGCGCCGGGGCGCTGGTCGCCGGACTCCGGGCCGGCTGGGTATCGGATACGTTCCCGCGGATGCAGGGGCAATGGATTCCAGAGGGGATTGGCAGCATGCCAGGTCTGGTTGATCTGCTGGAGAATCCACTGACGACGCATTTTCAGCACCGTTGGTTTGCCTTTGTTGTGCTCGCTGCCGTGCTCTGGCTGCACGGCCGGGCGCGAACCACCACGGTTCCCACCAATGTGCGGCGGCTGGCAACGGCGGCGGCGGTGCTCACTGTGGGCCAGATCGCACTTGGGATCGCTGTGATTCTGACCTCTGTGCCCCCATGGCTTGCATCCTTCCACCAGGCGGCCGGTACGGTGTTGTTCGGCGTACTCGTCGTCACTCTGCATCAGGTTCGGAGACCGTCCGCCAGCAGGTAGGCAAAGGCAGAAAAAAGCCGCAGGCAACAGCCACTCCGCTGGCAGGCTGGCTTTGTCTTATATTCGGACTAGGAGGTCCTATGATTATCTCGAAGGCATCAAGCCAACCTGCAGATTCCGGCTGGCACGCTCCCCTGGCCATTGCCACGGCGGGGCTGCTGTTGTTTCTGACCATCTCCGGGCTGGCCATCTGGTTCTTGCCCTTCAGCGTACCGGTACAGCTGACCGTTATCCTGCACACGGCGGCAGGTCTGCCACTGGCGCTGCTCTACATCGTGTATCAGTGGCGCCACTGGCGAGACAATCGCGACGGCGCCTGGACCCACGTGCGGCTCACGGGCTACCTGTCGCTGGTGGTGATGCTGCTCTGCTGCCTGTCCGGGTTGGTGCTGACGTGGCAGTCACTGTGGGGTCGCCGCATCTCCTACGACTGGGATCTGCTGCATCTCATCAGCACCGTCGCCATCATCGCCGCCCTGCTGCCACACGTCGTTGTGCTCTGGCTGCGGGCTCGGCGCAGCGGCCAGGCCGAGGCGTCGCGCCGCAGGTGGCTCGGCGGCAGTCTGGTGATCTCCGGCGGCGGGGCCGCGCTGATTGCCATTCTCAGTTTCATCTACCAACCCACAGCCCTCGTCAATGCGCTGCCGCCAGACTACGACATGAGTTACGGTGCTGATCGACCCTTTGCGCCAAGTCTGGCAAAGACCGCTTCCGGTGGGGCCTACGATGCCCGGTCGATGGCCGGCTCGCAGTCGTGTGGCACGAGTGGCTGTCACGAACAGATCACCGCCGAATGGCAGGTCAGCGCCCATCGCTACGCGTCGATGGATGCCGCCTTCCAGAAGGTGCAGGGGGTCATGGCGGAGCAGAACGGGCCGGTATCGACACGCTACTGCGGCGGCTGTCACGATCCGATTTCATTGTTCTCCGGCACAAAGAACATCTTCGCCGAAAACCTGACCGATCTTTCCGGCTACCAGGAAGGCATCTCCTGCATCGCCTGTCACTCCATCGTCGAAACGGATGTCAAGGGCAACGCCAACTACACGCTGCGTCCACCCCAGCGGTATGCCTGGGAACTGGCCGTGCAGGAGAATCCCGACGCGCTTGTGCCACGTCTGTTGCGTGATTTTCTCATCCGTGCCTATCCGGCGCAGCACGTGCAGAGTCTCAGCCATCAGCTGTTCAAGAGCCCGGAGTTCTGTGCCGCCTGCCACAAGCAGTTCATCGATGCCGAGATCAACCAGGTGGGCTGGGTGCAATTGCAGAACCAGTACGACAACTGGCGCAAGAGCCGCTGGAACCACCCCGGCGATGCACAGCAGACGATCGAATGCCGTGAGTGCCATATGCCTCTCGTGGCCCAGTCAACCGAGCCCGCCAGCGGCGACGAGGCCGACTACAATCGCACCACCGAGGACGGCAGTCACCGCAATCATCGCTTCCTGGGTGCCAACCAGTTCATTCCAACGCTGATGAATCTGCCAGGTGCCGAGGAACACGTGCGCCTCACGGAAAGCTGGCTGCGGGGCGAAGTCGACATACCGGAAATCGCTCACAAGTGGACGGAAGGGCCCGCCGTACCGATCGAGTTGGTCCTGCCCGAATCGGCCACTGCCGACGAGCCGGTGCGCATCGGTGTGCGCATGACGAACAACAAAGCGGGGCACGATTTCCCCACGGGGCCGCTGGACATTATCCAGGCCTGGGTTGAACTGATCGTCACCGCCGACGATGGCAGCATCGTCTACCAATCGGGCGTCCTCGACGAAGCGCACTTCATCGAGGCGGGCAGTTTCATCTTCAAGGCGGAGGCCGTCGACCAGTACGGCAATCTCATCGATCGGCACAATCTCTGGGAGATGGTGGGAGTCCGTTTCAAGCGGTCGCTGTACCCGGGGTTTGCCGATCAGGCGACCTACACCTTTTCCTGTGCCGGTTCGGCGTTGGCGGCAGTGGCACCGCCGGAACAGGAAGAAACCCACGACGTGGAACTGCCGCTGAACCAGTCGGGCACGCTGCATGTGAACGCGCGTCTGCGTTATCGCAAGATCGACCAGTTCATGCTCAACTTCCTCCTCGGCGAGGGCAATACGATTACGGCGCCCGTGACCACACTGTCCGAGGCGCAGGGGACGATTCGCCTCATCGACGGTGGTGTGGGGCTGCTACCGGCTGCCAACGGGCAGGGCTGAATGCCCGGCCTGCGACCGGCGCGGCGGCGTCATCGGCTGCTGTTGCGGGTCGCCATCGGTGCCGTCACCCTGGGCGCCGCAGGTGCCGCCTTCCTGGTGCTGCGCCCACCGCCGGCGCAGTACGTGCCGGGTGCGCCCGTGCAGGGGCTGACGTCAGAACTGGCGCGGCAGCTGCCTGCCGGCGCGCCCGCTGTGCAATTCGTCGACGCTGCCATCGGGGCAGGAGTCACCTTCCAGCATTTCCACGGAACGCGCTCGCACCAGTTGCCCGAGGACATGGGCTCCGGCGCCGCCTGGGCCGACGTGGATGGTGATGGCGATCTCGACCTGTTTGTCGTCAATGAGGCGGGACCTCTGTCGGCGCGACAGGAGTGGCCGAACTCCCCCGCACACAACGCCCTGTTCATCAACGGCGGTGTCGGGCAATTCACCGAACAGGCCGCCGCCGCCGGGGTTGATCGTCGCGGCTGCGGTCAGGGCGCCGCCTTTGCAGATATCGACGCCGACGGTGATGTCGATCTGGCCGTCAGCGAGTACGGTCCGCTGTTGCTCTATGCCAACGAAGGCGGTGGCACGTTCACCGACATGGGTGATGCCTCAGGCATGGTGGGCGAGCGCTTCTGGACCGGGCTGAGCTGGGGGGACACCGATGCGGACGGCGATCTTGACCTCTATGCCTGTGCCTACGTCGACTACCGGGAGGACCCGGCCCTGCGCCAGACGCAGAGTCATCAGTACAACACAACCATTCCTGCGTCACTGAATCCGTCCACCTTCGCGCCGCAGGCCAACGCCTTGTGGCGCAATGATGGGGGCCGCCGATTCAGCGAGATCGCCGTCGCTGCCGGTGTGGACAATCCGACCGGCCGATCTCTGTCAGCGACCTTCGCTGACTTTGACAACGACGGTCTGCTCGATCTCTACGTCGCCAATGATCTCTCCGATAACGTGCTCTTGCGTAATGGTGGTGGCGGCAACTTCGCCGACGTCAGTCACGCAGCCTGGGTTGCCGACTATCGTGGGGCCATGGGTCTGGCAGCGGGCGACTGGGACAACGACGGCGACGAAGATCTGTTCATCACGCACTGGATTGCGCAGGAAAACGCCCTGTTCAGCAACATGTCAGGGGATTTCCGCCAGGCCGGGGTTGCCGGGACGCTGCGTTTCATGGACGCGGCGGACCAGTTGGGCCTCGGGCAGATTGCCCTGGACTACGTCGGCTGGGGTACGGCATTCCTCGACTACGACGCCGATGGCCGCCTGGATCTGCTCATCGCCAATGGCAGCACATTCGAACGGCCCGATAAGCCGGCGCAACTGGAGCCCATGCGCCCGTTGCTGTTCTGGAATGGCGGCAACCGTGATGGCTTCTTCGAAGTCGGTGCCACAGCGGGGGACGTACTGCAGCGTGCCGTCGTCGGTCGCGGGCTGGCTGTGGCCGATTACGACGGGGATGGCGATGTCGATGCTTTCATCAACGTCAATGGTGGCCGTGGGGTGCTGTTGCGACACGAGGGTCACACGCAGCACTGGCTGACCGTCGCCGCCGCGGCAGCAGATCGGGGCCGTTGGTTGGGGTCCCGTATTCGCCTGGTTGCCGGCGACCGATCCTGGACCCGTCAGGTCGGCACCGGCTCATCCTATCTGAGTCAGGACGCGCTCGGCGAAGAGTATTTCGGTCTCGGCGCTGCCGATCAGGCGGACACGCTGGAAGTCCTCTGGCCTGATGGGGTTCGTTTGAGCCTGGTGAATCCCGCTGTCGATCGCCGTCTGCAGGTAGCGCGACCGTGAACACGTGCCGTTGGCAGGCAGGCAGTTGGATGGCAGGTGCTGCCATGCTGTGCAGCACGTTCGTCGCTTGTGGCGAACCTGCGGCAACACCCGCATCCGAGGCGGCTGTAGTGGTCGCTGCAGCGGAGCGCCAGAGGGTTGTCGAGTTCTGGCGCGTCTTTCGTCAGGCCACGACGCTGCGCGTCGCCGGTGATGTGGTGGCGGCGCGTGCGTCGTACGATTCGGCGCTGGCGTTGAACCCGGATCACGGTGATGCTCTCTATCACGCAGGAGGCGTCGCCTTCCAGTTGAAAGACTATGCCGCGGCGGAGTCACACTGGCGGCGTCTGCTTGTCGTTGATGACAGCAACGCCCGCGCCCATGTGCAACTCGGCGCGCTGTACTCCTGCGGTCTCCCGGGTGCGCCCATTGATCTGTCACGGGCGCGCCAGGAACTGCAAAGGGCTCTGGCGCTCAACCGGGCCGCCACAGGACCACAGGTCCGTCTCGGCGAGATTGCCCTGTTGCAGGGCGACAGCGATGCGGCGGCGCAGTATCTCGAGGACGCACGGCAGACGAACGAGCGCAGCGTCACCGCCCATTATCTGGGCGGCTATCTGCACTGGCGGGCGGGGCGCACCGAGGCGGCCCGTGAGGCCTTGTACCAGGCGACTGTCGCCGCCGGAGGCGGTCGGACCGAGGCCAGTGCCTCCGCGGAGGGACAGACCCGCCGCGGTTTCCGCCCTCTGCTCGAGGCCGGCAGTGACGGTCCGCTGACGACGCACTGGCAAGGACGACTGGTCGACTTTGGGCCGGTGACGGATGTCACCATGCAGGATGAATACGAAAGTTTCCACCGAGTTACTAAGGCACTGCAACAAAAGTTCGCGCCGGGCGGACGCACCGAGGACGAGAATCAATGAGCCCAGATGATATTCAGGATGCCACCCCATCGCCGGCACCAAAGGCTTTTCGCCAGTTCGTCACACGCCACCCGAAGCTGGGCGACGCCTGGGATCTGATCGCACAGGCCGGCGCCGAAGGCCCACTCGATGCGCGCACCCAACGTCTGGTCAAGCTCGGCATTGCCATGGGCGCCCTGCGCTCCGGGTCCGTGCATTCGGGGGTGCGCAAGGCATTGGCTCTCGGGATTACCGCCGACGAGATCCAACAAGTCGTGGCTCTGGCATCCGGAACGATTGGCATGCCGGGCGCCGTCGCCTGTTTCGATTGGGTGCAGGACGTTATCGAGCCAGCGGAGTAGGCCGTCATGTTTCTGTCACAGTCTGCCAAGTACGCGCTGCGCGCCACGATCTATCTGGCGGAAAATGGCGTGGGCCCGCATCTGAGTCGCGACATCGCCGAAGCTCTCAATGTGCCGTCGCAATACCTGGCCAAGATCCTGCAGGATCTGGCGCGTAACGGCCTGCTGGTTTCGGCCAAGGGGCGTGGTGGCGGCTTTCGCCTGGCCCTGCCGCCAGCACAGATCGAGCTGCTGAGCGTCGTACGGGCCATCGAAGGTGAGCGTTTCGGCGAAGGCTGCGCTCTGGGGCTGCCCGATTGCTCCGAAGAGGCACCATGTGCCCTGCACAGCGCCTGGAAACAGCTGCGTGGCGACCTGCTCGGGATGCTGCAGAGCACACATCTGTCGGAGTTGCCCAAAGGCAGCCCCCTGATTCGCTAGTCGCGTGGACCCCTCTCGCACGCCCCGCAAGGGCCCGCCGCTGCCGCGTGAACATGGCGCCTGGATGATGCTCTACGCGCCGCTTGTTACCGGGTTGGTCGCCTTCCGCGTCGAGCCACTCGTCGCAACGTTGCTCATCGGTGTGGTCACGGCCGTGTTCTTCGGGCAGAACGCGCTGGGCCTGTGGTTGCGCGGACGTGGAGCAGCGGGCAACCTGGCGTGGCTGGTGAGTTTTGCCCTGGTGGGCACCGCCGCCGGCGCGGCGCTGCTGTTCCATCTGGGCCTCTGGCGTCTGCTGCCACTGGCGCTGCCGGCGCTGCTGTTGTTCATCTGGCAGGCGTGGCAGCGACGAGCGACCCGCCGGCAGATCGATCACTCGACGACCAACGAAGCTGTCACCGCGTCTGTCATGGCCCTCGGCGCCGCTGCAGCGGGGCTGGCCGCCGGCAGGGCCCCGGAGGCCGCTGCTCTGGCGGCAGCTGCTTTCGCGTGCTACTTCGTCGGCAGTGTGCTGTACGTGAAGATGCGGGTTGCGGACGCACGTTCAGGCGGTGCCAGCCACCGCAGCGCCCTGCTGTGTGGCCTGTACCATGCAGCGGCTGGTGTGGTCTGCCTGCTGTGGGCCTTTGTTGCCAGCCCGGCTGAGTGGGTCTGCGTCGCCGCCGCACCCGCCATCGGCCGCGCCTGGATCGGCTGGGCCCGGCTCGATGGTTCCATGCCGTCGCTGCGCCGTCTCGGTGTGGCCGAACTCGTATATGCCACGTGGTTCAGTCTGTGGATGGGTGTCGCACTGTACCAGTTGTGACGCCCGCAGGTCGTGACGGCAGGCCGTTGCCTGACCGCCAACATCGCCGTCCGGCGGGCTCCTATATGCCGGTTTCTGTATGTGGACAACAGTATCCGAATAGTGGAGGTTATTTCAGGCGCACCGATGATGATCGGCGTACCAACAGACGAACCGGTGGAGAGACGAAATGCCTGTCTGCAGCTACCTGGTATTCCCGCAAGCCAACGCCGTTGATCTGTCGGCCCGGCTCAGCGCCCTGCCGGGCTGTGAGGCGACGCCGGCGGACAACGCTGATCTGCTGATTCTGGTGACCGATACGGCCGACGCTGAAGCCGAGGAGTTGTTGCAGGCGCAACTGGCAGACGTGGATGGCGTGCAGTGCATGGTTCTCACCTTCGGTGACATCAACGAAGCTGATGTGCCCCCCGCCGGCGCCCGGCGCAAGGGGCCGAGGAAACAGCCGCAAGACGCCATCGTACACAGGAGCCACTGATGACGATACCGAGCCCGACCGCAGCCTATGTGAGCCGCAGAGATTTCATGCGCCGCCTGGCGCACGGTGCCGCCGCCGCGGCGGCGGTGAGTATGATCCCGGGCGTGTCCTTCGCCGCCTGGGAGTCCCTCGATGCGGACACCAGTGACATTGCCTGGAAGAAGACGCCCTGTCGATTCTGTGGCGTCGGTTGCGGCCTTCTCGTTGGTGTCGCCGAGGGCCGTGCGGTTGCCGTGAAGGGGGATCCCGCCTCCACGGTCAACAAGGGACTCGCCTGCGTCAAAGGTTACCACTCGGTACAGGCGCTCTACGGCAGCGACCGGTTGCAGAAGGCCCTGGTGCGCCGCAACGGACAGATGGTGGAGGTGCCGATCCAGGAAGCACTGGATCTGGTGGCGGCGAAAATGCGCGAAACGATCGACACCCACGGCAAGGATGCGGTGTCGATCTATGGCTCCGGGCAATGGACGATCCCCGATGGCTACGTGGCGAGCAAGTTGTTCAAGGGTGCCATCGGCACGAACAACGTGGAGGCCAACGCCCGTCTGTGTATGGCGTCGGCGGTGACGGGGTTCCTCACCAGTTTTGGTCTCGATGAGCCCATGGGCTGTTACGAAGATATCGACCACGCCGATACGTTCATCACTTGGGGCAACAACATGGCCGAGATGCATCCGGTCCTGTTCTCGCGAGTCCTCGATCGGCGCCTGAAGAATCCGGATACGCTCGTCATCGACTTTGCCACGCGTACGACGCGCACCAGTCATGCGGCGGACAAGTCCATCCTGTTCCGGCCGCAGACGGATCTGGCTGTGGCCAACGCGATCTGTCACGAGATCATCAAGAACGGCTGGATGCATCGCGACTTCGTCGAACAGCACGTCGCCTTCAAGACGGGCAAGACGAACATCGGCTACGGCACGGAAGATGGTTTCGCCTTCACCGACAAGGCGGAAGCCTCGACGCTGGCGGATTTTCGCGAGTTCCTCAAGGATTACACGCCGGAAAAGGTTGAGAAGATCTCGGGCGTGGCTGCCGCCGACATCCGTTACATGGCGGCACTCTACGGTGATCCGGCGCGCAAGGTGGTGTCCTTCTGGTGCATGGGCATGAACCAGCACACCCGCGGTACCTGGATCAACAATCTCGTCTACAACATTCACCTGCTCACGGGCAAGATCTCCCAGCCTGGCAACAGTCCGTTCTCCCTCACCGGCCAGCCGAGTGCCTGTGGCACCGTGCGTGAAGTGGGCACGCTGACGCACAAATTGCCCCACGGCGTGGTCATGAACCAGAAGGACCGGGAGATGGCAGCCCGGATCTGGGATGTGCCGGTGGAGAACATCCAGCCCAAACCCACCTACCACACGGTGGAGATGTTCCGCGCGCTGGATCGAGGGGATATCCGCTTCATGTGGATCCAGGTGACCAATCCCATGGTTACCATGCCCAAGCTGAGCCGCTACCGCGACGGCGCCCTGAAGGAGGGGCGCTTCGTCGTTGTGTCCGACGTGTATCCCACACCGACGACGGACATAGCCGACGTCATCCTGCCGTCGGCCATGTGGATCGAACAGGAGGGCATGTACGGCAATTCCGAACGTCGTACGCAGCACTTCGAGCAGATTCTGCAACCGCCCGGGGAGGCCATGTCCGACACCTGGCAATTGATCGAGGTGGCGCGCCGTCTGGGCTTTGAGAAGCAATTCCCCTGGTCGTATGAGACCCACATCCGTGACATCTGGGAGGAGTACCGCCTGTTCCATGCGGGGCCCAGACATGAGATGGCGTCGTATGAGGAGTTGCGACGGCAACCGGGGATTATGTGGCCCTACGTCAATGGCAAGTCCACGCAGTGGCGTTACAACACGGAATACGACCCGGCGGCTGACGCGAGCCACGGTCGGTTCGATTTCTATGGCAAACCCGACCATCGTGCCTGGCTCTGGCAGCGCCCGTACGAGCCGCCAGCCGAATCCCCCGACGTCGACTATCCCTTCTGGCTCGATACGGGGCGCGTGCTGGAACACTGGCACTCAGGATCGATGACGCGACGTGTGCCGACGTTGCACAGGTCGGTACCCAACGCCTATGTCGAGCTGCATCCGGAGGACGCTCGCCGCATGGGCATTCTCGACGGTGAAACCGTGCGTCTCGTCTCACGTCGTGGGCGTCTCGATCTGCCGGCCCAGCTCCATGGGCGTGGACAACCGACACCCGGGCAGGTTTTTGTGCCCTTCTTCGACGAGTCCCTGCTGATCAATGAACTGACGCTCGACGCCTTCTGTCCGATCTCCAAGCAGCCGGACTACAAGAAGTGCGCCGTGCGCGTCGAACGACTGGCATCGGCGGAGTCTCGCGATGCCAGTCGCTAGGGCCTGGAAGATTGCTGTCACGGTGACTGCCATGGCGGTGGTCATCGTTGGTGTGGGCGAATTCCTGCGCGCCGGCGACGACGCCGGCCTGCGTCGGCCCGACCACAGAGCGCCGGCGCACGATGGTGGAATTCTCGCAGTGGTGCACGGTGATGGAGCCATGTCCAGTGCCCATCCGCAGGGCGCCAGTCTGGCACCACTGATGCAGCCTGCAGCGGGGGTGCAGCAGCGCAGTATCACCACCTACTATGACCGTCGGGCCTATTCCGGGGCGCCGCCCGTCGTGCCCCACCCCGTGGATGCCCGGACCAATCGGACACAGGCATGTAATGTGTGTCATGAGAAGGGCGGCTTCACGCCCAAATTCAACGCCTACGTACCTGTCACGCCGCACCCGCAGTACCGCAACTGTCTGCAGTGCCATGCGCTGGGCGCCAACGTCGTGGCCGACTTCGTCGGCAATGACTGGCTCAGCGTGCGCGTGCCCGTGCTGCACCGGCCCGCCCTGCCCGGAAACCCGCCCCCCATGCCACATCCACTGCGCTTGCACGACAACTGCCTGGCATGCCACGCTGGGCCTGCGGCGGTCGCCGAGGTGCGCACCAGCCATCCGGAGCGGTTGAATTGCCAACAGTGTCACGTGCCGCGAACCACGCAAGCCATCTTCCAGCGTGGCGCAGGGGCCGGGTGAATGAGACTCGGTCTGTGCCTCAGCCTCCTGCCGCTGTGGTGTCTGTTGGCGTGCACGGATGATCCCTCCGGCCCACCACCAACGCCGTCAGCCTCACTGGAGACCGAACCTGAACGGCCACGGCAACTGCAGGTTCTGGCGGCGGTGGATGTTCAGGGGCGAACCGGGCCCGGTGATAGGCCGTTTCAGGCATCCCGTCGCACGGGTCGGATGGGCCAGTATCCCTGCACCAGTTGCCATGAGCAGCCCATTGTGGAACTCTCCGCAGCCGCTGTGGAGCGGCGCTGGTCGCATCTCAATCTCCGCATCGAACACGCAGCGGCGCTGCGCTGCGGCACCTGCCATCGCTACGCTTCACTGGACCAGTTGCAGCTGATCGACGGCGACGCCGTGGATTTCGATCACAGCTATCAGGTCTGTGCCCAGTGTCATTCACCACAGGCACGTGACTGGGCCGGTGGAGCCCATGGCAAACGACTGGGCGGCTGGCGCGGCGATCGTGTCGTTGAGACCTGTACGGGCTGTCACGACCCACACGCACCGGCCTTCCCGCGGCGCATGCCGCAGTTGTATCCACAGGTGCCACGAACAGGGACGGATCGATGACGCGCAAGTTCCGGCTACGGGACCTTTTCACGTTGATGGCGCGCGGCAGCGAGGCTGCGAGCACTGCGCCGGCCTCTGCCAGCGGCTGTGGCGCGGCATGTTCGTGCAGCACCCCGGAAGACAGCGGGCACTCCGTGCTGGACAAGACCGTCGATCGACGCCGCGCCATGGGTATGCTGTTTGGTGGGGCTGCCGCTGCCGCCACAGCAACGAAGTCGGCGGCAAGTGTGACCCAGACAGAGCCTGAGAAGGACGAAAAACTGCTCGCCTGGGAGGAGCAGCTGAAAGGCAACTTCCGCCTGATGACGGAGCGGGAACGGGCCGAGACCATCGACCGTCTCGAACAGCTGACCCTTATCCGTCACGGTGTGGATGTGCGCATCAGAGACGCCGGCGCCATCCCCGGCGTGTTGTACGGTTACGCCTTCAATATCTCCCGCTGCAAGGGCTATCGAAACTGCGTCGAAGCCTGTATCAAGGAGAACAACCTCGACCGTAAGACCGGTACACAATACATCCGCATTTTCGAGATGGAGGGTGGCCAGGTCACCTTCGAGGATGGCGACGCCGAGTATTTTCATCAGGTGCCGGCCGAAGGCCACTTCTACATGGGCACACAATGCTTCCAGTGTGCCAATCCGCCCTGCGTCGATGTCTGCCCCGTAGGTGCCACGTGGCAGGAGCCGGATGGCATAACCGTCGTCGATTATGACTGGTGTATCGGGTGTCGGTACTGCGAAGCGGCCTGTCCCTACTGGGCGCGGCGCTTCAACTGGAGTGAGCCTGAGGTACCCGCCGAAGAGATCAATCCCAATCAGCACTATCTGGGCAATCGCCTGCGCCCCAAAGGGGCGGTGGAAAAGTGCACGTTCTGCATTCAGCGATCCCGTCAGGGACAGTTGCCCGCCTGCGCCGAGGCCTGCCCCACAGGGGCGCGTGTCTTTGGCAATCTGCTCGATCCGAACAGCGAGATTCGTTATGTCCTCGAACACAAGCGTGTCTTCCGCCTGAAGGAAGACCTCGGTACCGAACCCAAGTTCTGGTACTACATGGATTAGCGGCGTCATGGACAGATCCATAGGCAGCGGCGTTGCAACACCACCCGGCAGCGATGGCGAGCCCCAGGCAATGATGGGACGAACATGGATTTTCTGAGATTTCTGCGAGGCGCCCTGGGGGCAGCGACGACGGGCGGGCGTACCTATCACCTGTGGATGGGTGTACTGACGTTCATCATCATGGTGGGTGGCTACGCATATTCGGTGCAGTTGCGCGAGGGGCTCATCGTCACCGGTATGAGTGATCACGTCAGTTGGGGACTGTATATCTCCAACTTCACGTTTCTTGTCGGGCTGGCGGCGGCGGCAGTGATGCTCGTACTGCCCGCCTATGTGCTGAAAGACGTCGACTTTTCCCGCGCCGTTCTCATCGGTGAAGGTGTCGCTGTGGCGGCGCTGACCATGTGCCTGTGTTTCGTCGTTGTTGATCTCGGTGGCCCGCAGAACATGTGGCACCTGGTGCCTGTGCTCGGCTACTTCAACTGGCCGCGATCGATGCTGGCGTGGGACGTGCTTGTCCTCAATGGCTACCTGGCGCTGAATCTGCTGATTCCACTCTACATCCTCTACCAACACTATCATGGTCGCGAGCCGCAGAGGCGGAAGTACGTGCCCTTTGTCTATCTGTCGGTGTTCTGGGCGGTCAGCATCCACATGGTCACGGCATTTCTGCTGGCGGGACTGCCGGCGCGTCCCTTCTGGAATACCGGGCTCCTCGGACCCCGTTTTCTGGCGTCGGCCTTTGCCGCGGGACCGGCCTTCATCATCGTCACGCTGCATTTCATCCGCCGCATGACGACATACCGCATCGCCAATGAAACCCTGTCGAAGCTGGCCATGATTGCCACGGTGGCGGCGCAGGTGAATCTGATCATGCTGGGCTCGGAGATTTTCAAGGAGTTCTATTTCCCGACGCACCACTCCGAGAGTGCCCGTTACCTGTTCTTCGGCCTCCACGAGCACAACGCCCTCGTACCCTGGATCTGGACGTCGATCAGCATGAACGTGCTGGCTACCATCGTGCTGACCCTGCACCCGCTGCGACGCGATCAGCGCCTGTTGTATCCGGCGTGCCTGTTGTTGTTCGTTGCCGTGTGGATGGAAAAGGGCATCGGCCTCATCATTCCGGGGTTCATTCCCTCACCGCTGGGTGAGATTGTTGAGTACATGCCGACCTGGGTGGAGCTGGCAGTGACGGCTGGCATCTGGAGTCTCGGCCTGTTCGTGTTTACCGCCCTGGTGCGTGTCGCCCTCGCCGTGGAAACCGGCAGCGTGCGCCACCCCGGGGCCCCGATCATGCAGGACTGAGGAGGAAGAGGATCATGTGTCATGTCATGGCCGGTCGCATTGCCCTTGCGGCGCTGCTGTTGTGGGCCGCAGTCACTCCCACCACCGCTGCCGATATCAGTGCCGGCGGGCAAGTGCGTTCGCGCTGGGAGCTGCGTGATACACCTGACAACGATTACCACACGGCGACGCGGACCCGGGCCGATCTGGCTGCCACCCTCGACGGTGGCGTCAGCGCCTTCATGCAGTGGCAGGATGTGCGCATCTGGGGCGAAGAGAGCAATACGCTGGGGGATTTCCGCGGCGACAACATCGACCTGCATCAGGGCTGGGCGCAGTTCAGCGATTTCGCCGGGACCGGTGTGGACCTGCGCCTCGGCCGTCAGGAGATTTCTTTCGGTGGGCAGCGACTCGTCGGTGCTGTGGACTGGACCAACCAGGGCCGATCCTTCGATGCGGCGCGGGCTACATGGCGCCCAGCTGGCTCGACGATCGACCTGATTGCCTCACGGCTGGGGGATACGACCTCTCCTGCTGCCGCAGGGGACGCAACGTTTGCCGGCGCCTACGCCACCGTGGCACCACTGGCGGGCAGCGAACTCTACCTGCTGTACAATTCTCTCGATGCCACCACCGGTCAGTACACAGCAGGCGTGCGCAAAAAGGGCATGGCAGCAGGCTTCAGCTACCGCGTGGAGGGTGCGTGGCAGACGGGGGAGAGGGCCGGTCTCGATGTGGCCGCTTTCCTTGCAGCCGCTCGCCTGGGCCGCCGCACAGGTGGCGTCGACGTGGCACTGTGGATCGACTATCTGTCCGGAGATGACGACCTGACCGACAACGAAACCAGGGTCTTTGACACGCTGTTTGCGACGAATCACAAGTTCTACGGCTACGCCGATTACTTCCTCAATATTCCGTTGCATACGGCCGGTCGTGGCCTGCAGGATGTGGCGCTCAAGGCCAACAAGGTCCTGCGCCCTGGTCTGACGCTGGGACTCGATCTACACTCGTTTTCATTGGCCCAGGATCAGGGCCTCAGTAGTGCACACCTGGGCGAGGAGCTGGATCTGACCATCGGTGCGGACTATCGCAGCGTGGCGCACTTCACCGGTGGTGTGTCGTACGTGCTGGCGGCCGACGGTTTCGCCGATATCGGTCGGCTCGCAGACAATGCCCTGTTCATGTATGTCATGACGGATGTGAGGTTTTGACCACCTCCTCCGCAGAGTCTGCCCAACCGACAGGATGGCAGATCATCCTGGAGGAGCCTTTCCGCTTGTTCTTCCCACTGGGGGTGTTTGCCACTCTGCCCGGGGTGTGGCCCTGGGTGAGTTATCATCTGGGGTGGGCGGACTCGTACTCCGGTGTGCGTCACGGACTGTTGCAGATCCAGGGCTTCGAGATGGCCTTTGCCATCGGTTTCCTCATGACGGTGCTGCCCCGTTTTCTGGAGACAGATCGCACGCGGCTCTGGGAGCTGCTCGTGGCCTGGATCCTCTGCGCCGGTGGTGTGCTGGCGCTGAGCTTCGATGACTGGGATCTCGGCGAAGGGCTGTTTCTGGGCCTCGCTGTGCACGTGATTTTTTTCGGTCTGCGCCGACTGTTCAGCCGCACCGACGATCCGCCGCCGTTCTTCGCTTTTCTGCCCGTGGGGTTGCTCAGTGCCGCTGGCGGTGCGGCGTTGATTCTGTGGCCACAGGTCGCTTTTCCGCGTCTGGGCGAAGCTCTCGTGGAGCAGGGGATCCTGCTGGCATTCGTGCTGGCCATGGGCAGCCATCTGGGGCCGCGACTGCTCTACGAGCATCGTGGTTTCCCCGAAACGACAACACCCGCGGCCCATCGACGGCTGCTCATTCTCGGGCTCGTGGGACTGGCGCTGCTGGCAAGTTTCCCACTGGAGGCGGCCGTGCACGCCGGCGCCGGACAGCTCCTGCGCGCCGTCATCGTCAGTGGTTATCTGTTCGGCGTGTTACGCGTACATCGAGCCCCGACGCGGCCGTGGCTCCATCTGCACCTGCTGCGCCTGTCCTTCTGGAGTCTCTGTGCCGGTCTGTGGCTGGCGCCGCTGCTACCCGGTGCCACTCTTGCCGCCCTGCACCTGAGCTTCATTGGTGGCTTCGGCCTGATGACGATGATCATCGCCACACGCGTCGTGACCGGACACTGCGCGGCGGAGCAATTGTGGGAGGGCCACCACTGGCAAGTCATCACACCTGTGGGTCTCATCGCTCTGTCGGTGCCGGTGCGCCTGCTCGCGGATCTGGTGCCACAGTTCTACGGGGAGGGCCTCGCCGCGGCCGGTATTCTCTGGCTGGCAGGGGTGGTGTTGTGGGGTGTGATCTACATCCCGAAATTGGGACCGGCACACATCACGCCCGACTGAATACCCGCTTTCAGTAGTCGCCGACGCGACGCAGGGTCTGCAGGGCAAGTTCGTAGTTGGCCAGCGATACGTCGCTGGGTACCGAGTGATCGGAATGAAACAGATAGCCACCGGCGCCGGCCTTGCCCGCGGCGACGGTGCTTTCAACTTCGGCGACGGTCTCCTCGGGCGTGGTCGCCAGGCGCGTGACATCGATGTTGCCGAACAGGTCGAGGCGATCGCCGTAACGGTTGCTGAGGTCGGCAACGTCGAGACCGGCCTTGGCCTCCAACGGGTGCAGCGCTGTCACGCCGGCATCGAGGAACTGCGGAATCAGCGGGCGCACG
>CALFPI010000093.1 GCA_937919035.1 uncultured Gemmatimonadaceae bacterium | reverse complement strand
AGAATTCGTTGCGCACAGGATCGGTCGTGCGTCCTCGAGCCTGGCGACGTTTTCCTATGGGCTCAGGATTTGGTGTATCTGCCATGGCGCGGATCGTCCATGCACCGGGCGCCAAAGAACGCGTGCTGGGATACGTTCTCTGCGACGATGTCAGCGACCGCTGTCGGGTTGCTGAGGCAGGTGGAACCGGTGATGACGTGAACGCGGCGATTGTTGGTTTTCTGGCGCAGCGTGCGGTGCAGCTTCGACGCGAATGGATTTCGGCAAGCGTGCCCCAGGATCACGCCTTTGCCGTCTACTGTCGACGCCTCGGCTATCGTGATGAAACGCGCTATCCACGCAACGCCGGCGCCATGGGAAGAGCCCTCGACTGGACCCGCTTCTTCACCGCTCTGGCACCGGAACTGGAGCACCGCTGGCCCGGCGATGCACTGCGACAACTATCCGTGCGCAGTGATGATGGCGCCGTAACGCTAGATCGACGACGTGGCAGGATTCATGTCAGCGAAGGCTCCACCGGTCGACCCTTGTGTGTGTCGGATTCGGCCCTGCTCATGCAGTTGGCCATGGGTTTCCGCGATGCGGATGACGCCATCGGCGCTGGCACATTGACCGGCAATGGCACCCAGTTGGCGCTGGCCCGCGCGCTGTTTCCACTGCGGGTCGCGCACATGTCATGGCCAGACAGGTTCTAAGGCTCGACAGTGGTGCCGATCATTCGAAGGTCGCTGCCAGATTCTGCGCGTAGCCAAGCAGCTTTTCATCGTCACCGAAGCGGGCGACACACTGCAGTCCCAGTGGCAACTGGCCTATGTGCCCCGCCGGCAACGACAGGGCAGGCAGGCCGGCGTGAGTCCAGGGCAGATTCATCACCGGATCACCGGTAGAGACCAGGCCACGAGGCGCCGCCCCCCGGGCCGAGGGACAGATCCACACGTCGATGCCTTCCGCCTTCATGGTTGCCTGCAACTCATCCCGCAGACGCCCTCTGCCGGCGCGCGCAGCATGCAGATCACCGGTGCTCACCTGCCGACCTCGCAACAGGATCTCTCGCGTCCTGGGCCGATACGTGTCCATGTGCACGTCCATCCATCCAGCATGCTCCAGCGCCATTTCTGCCGCCTGCAGCCTGCTGTGACGCTCATTCACGTCACGGATGTCCTGCAGTACGGGGATGCGGCACACAGAAAAGCCGCGAGACTCCAACTGCCGGACCTGTGCCGCAAAGCCAGACAGGCCATCGACTGCGGCCTGCTCCAGGTAAGGACCTTCTGGGATCCCGAGGACCGGCAGCGGCTCTGCATTCAGTCCGACCCAGTCATGCAGAATCACCTGAGCACCACGTCGCACGTGTGCTACATCGGCGGCGAACAGTCCAACCGTGTCAACCGAGGGGGCACACAGGAGCAGTCCATCCGTCGACACCCGACCGAAACTGGGCTTGAAGCCTACAACGCCACAGAACGCCGCCGGGCGGATCACGGACCCTACGGTCTGGGTGCCCAGAGCCAGTTCGCAGTAGCCGGCAGCAACCGCCGCCGCCGAGCCGCTGGAGGAACCGCCCGGTGTATGCTCAGGGTTGTGCGGGTTCCGTGTAGGGCCAGGCTCGAAATAGGCGAACTCGGTGGTCACGGTTTTGCCGAGCACCAGGCAACCGGCGCGACGCAGGGCTGCAACACATGCCGCTTCCTGGTCGCGGGCGAACAACTGCGGCGGCAGTTCCGTGCCGGCTCTGGTCACCAGGCCATTGGCATGCAAAATATCTTTCACGCCAAGAAACCACCCCCGCAGAGGCGCATCAGCGGCAATGGCAGTTGTTTCGCGCAGCAACCGCCCGTGCCGATCCAGCTCATCCACCAGCGCCCGCAGTTGCCCGTCGCGCGCGGCAACTCGGGCAAGGCGGGCCTCGACAAGCTTTTCGAGGCTGTCCGTCAACTGCAGCAAACTGTCACGATCCGATATCGGGATACAGAAGGTTGGAGCGATCGGCTGCTATCTCTTCCATACCGGGCAGGCCGGTAATACGCTCGCGATAGGCTGGATCACCAAAGCGATGCGCGGCCCGCCACAACACAGGCAGCCAGCGCCTTGAATCGAAGGGTTCAATCTGCGGCCGCAGCCACACACTTTCGATCGCGTGGGCCACGAGCCAGTCCAGTGCGCGACGCAGGGACTGGCCATCCGCTCCCACATGCTGCCACAGATCGACACGGCAGTGGGCACTGAGGTCGGCCAGATCGAACAGGCCGGTGAGGTTCATCACTGAATAGTCGAGAGATCTTGTCCGAGCCAGCTCGCGGGGCTGAGTGCCGTCCCCCTCGATTTGATGGTCCAGTCGCTGCGTTGCCTTCGATGCAGTTGCCTGAGCGATCGCAGCAGAGCCGGTGAACAATGCCAGCGACAGGATTTGCGCGTCATACCACGTCCCGTGGTTGTTCGACTGACCCGCCTCGTTACGACCATGCGCGCTGTCCAGCAGCCATGTGAGCAACTGCGACATCCAGTCCACCAGACCTTGCTGGTCATCGGCGGTCCACGCTGTCGATTCGCCCAGCAGGCCCACTGAATCGAGCAGAAAACCGATCTGCGCGGTATCGATGATGCCGTTGCCGCGCCCGTCACAGTGCCCGGGAATCCCCTGGGCGAACTGCAGATTCGGATTCATTCTTGTCGCCGGGTCGAGGAACCAGGTGCGCAACAGCAGACCTGCCTGTTCGGCGAAGTGCTCCAGATCACTGAAGAAGAACGCCGCCGACAGGGTGTTCACGGCACTGATCATGGCAGCCATGGCATGATGGTCATGCAGTTCGCGCTCAGGATTGGCCTCGCCGTCACGTCGGATCCAGGGCAGACCGTCCTCGGTGTCGGGATCGGGCCACCAGTACGGGCCCTGGCTCATATAGTCGTGCACGTCGCCGCTCGGTGGCGCCGTTGCCTTGCCCACAACCGTAAACGGCCCGACGGCCCCGGCCGCTTCCGCATCGAGCAGCAGACGTTGATCTGCCGCGACAAGTCCGGGGTCGCCGTTGTAGACGCGCTGCCGTGCCCCAACCAGGAACGCGCCGTCCAGTAGGAAGACGCGGGGTGGTGTCTCGATGGAGGTCGCTGTCATCGTCCTGCGGGATGTCCGTGTGCAGGTGGCGTCCAGTTCTTCAAGTGCCTGGCAAAAGACGTACCGAGATGCTTTCTGATGGCCACAACATCCTCGAAGCGGTCTCCGAAGACAGACAGCATGTAGCCGCCGCCGATCTGCTCGGGGCAGGCAAACAGCTCCCGCCCCGGCGCGGCTGCCTTCAGCCAGTTCGCCAGGGTAGCATCAGCAAACTGCATGAAATCGAGGAATTCGGGTGTCACCTTGCCATCGTGGCCAAGGGCCGGCACCTGAGCATGGTGCCCGTTGAAGGGACGGAAGTGAAACTGGTTGGCCACCTGCATCAGATCAGGGCGCACTGCGAGGCGTTCCCAGTATGGTGGCGACAGATGTTTGACCACCGCCGGATGCGAAAAGTCCCACGTCATTTTCAGCGGCTGGCCTTCAGCCGTCTCGTATCCCGCCG
>CALFPI010000092.1 GCA_937919035.1 uncultured Gemmatimonadaceae bacterium | reverse complement strand
CTGGCGCTTTCTCAATCGTGATATCCATCAGGTCTTCGACGCCGTCATCTGCCTCGGCAACTCCTTCACGCATCTGTTCAAGGAGAAAGATCGGCGCAAGTCGCTGGCGGAGTTCTACGCCGTCCTCAAGCACGACGGCGTCCTGATTCTCGACCAGCGCAACTACGACGCCATCCTCGACGATGGCTATCAGAGCAAACACGAGTTCTACTACTGTGGTGACAACGTCCGTGTCGAACCGGAGCACGTTGACGAGGGGCTCGCCCGTTTTGCCTACGAATTCAAGAATGGCCCCACCTTCCATCTGAACATGTTCCCCCTCCGCCGGGAGTACACGCGGCGCCTGATGCATGAGGTCGGCTTCCAGAGGGTTGAGACTTTCGGTGACTTCCAGGAAAAATTCGACAACATGGAGCCTGACTTCCTTGTCCACGTGGCCGAGAAAGGCTACGAGGAGTGACCGACACCGCGTACTCGCAGGTCGTCGAAACTGCCCGCAGCTACTACGACAGCGCCGACGCCGACGCCTTCTACTCAACCATCTGGGGTGGCGAAGACATCCACATCGGTGTGTACGAGTCGGAACGGGACACGATACCCGCAGCGAGCCGGCGCACGGTTGAGCGTCTGGCCGAGCAACTGTCGCCCCTGAACCCGTCCTCTCGTGTCCTGGACATGGGCTCTGGTTACGGCGGTACCGCACGCTACCTGGCCAGCACCTTCGGGTGTCGAGTGGTAGGGTTGAACCTGAGCGCCATCGAGAACGAACGGGCACGCCAGTTGAACGACAGGCAGAACCTGGCCGCCCAGATCGACATCGTCGAGGGCAGCTTTGAGTCGGTGGATGCCGAGGATGACAGCTTCGACAGCGTTTGCTCGCAGGACGCGTTCCTGCACAGTGGCGAGCGCGAACGTGTTGTGACCGAGGCAGCACGCGTGCTCAAACCAGGTGGCACCTTCGCTTTCACCGATATCATGCAGGCCGACGACTGCCCCACTGGTGTGCTGGATCCGATCCTCGCTCGCATCCACCTGAGCAGCCTCGGATCGCCAGCATTCTATCGAAGTGCGGCGATCACCCACGGCCTCGTGGAGGTGGGGTTCACCGATCTGACGCATCAGTTGGTCGCTCACTACGACCGTGTTCTGAGCGAGACGCAGAGCCGTGAAGAGGAACTACTGACTACGATCAGTGGTGACTATCTGCAGCATATGAAGCAGGGCCTCGCCCGTTGGGTCGAGGGGGGTGAAAAAGGATATCTGGTCTGGGGTATCTTCACGTTCAGCAAACCCGGGAACATGGAGACGAGTACTTGAGCAGCGACAAAACGTCCTTGAGTGGCAAGTTGGGGTTGCGCATCCATCCGACGGTATTCTGGTCTACGGCGGGTGTGACTCTGTTCTTCGTCGTTTTCACTCTGCTCAACCTGAGCCGGATGACGCTCATCTTCGATGCGACTCTGGGTTTCATCACGACGAGCATGGGCTGGTTTTTCGTCCTCTGTGTAAATATCTATCTCGCGGTGGTCCTCTTCCTGTTGTTCAGTCGTCATGCCCACATCCGCCTCGGTGGTGACGACGCGAGACCGGATTTCACCTACTGGGGCTGGCTGTCGATGCTGTTCAGTGCCGGCATGGGCATCGGTCTCATGTTCTGGAGTGTCGCCGAGCCGATCTACCACTTCACCAGCCCGCCCTGGGGAGAGGCACAGACTGCGGAGGCGGCCAGGCTGGCCATGGGAATCACCTTCTTTCATTGGGGATTCCACGCGTGGGGGCTGTATGGCCTGATGGCTCTGGCCCTGGCCTACTTTGCCTACAACAAAGGTCTGCCACTCACCGTTCGCTCCACCTTCTATCCGCTGCTGGGCGAACGGATCCATGGCCGCGTGGGTGACCTGATCGATACCCTGGCAGCCGTGGCCACTCTCTTCGGGCTGGCAACCTCGCTCGGTCTGGGTGCCCAGCAGGTGAATGCCGGTTTTGCGCACCTCTTCGATATCCCGCAGTCGACACTTGTGCAAGTTGTCCTGATCGCCATCATCACCGCCATGGCGACAATCTCCGTCGTCCTCGGTGTTGATCGAGGCATCCGCCGACTGAGTCAGATCAACGTCATCGTTGCAGCATCGCTCCTGCTCTTTGTCTTGATCGCCGGCCCGACACATTATCTGCTCGACGCGTTGGTGCAGAACATCGGCGTCTACCTCCGGTATCTGCCGCGTCTGAGCTTCTGGACCGAAACGTACAGCCACACCAGCTGGCAAAACGGCTGGACGCTCTTTTACTGGGCCTGGTGGATCGCCTGGTCGCCTTTCGTGGGCATCTTTGTCGCTCGCGTGTCCCGTGGCCGAACGGTGCGGGAATTCATCGGTGCCATCCTGCTGGTGCCGACAATGGCGACCTTCGTCTGGCTCACCATCTTCGGCAATGCCGCACTGTATGTGGAAATGTTCGGTGGCGGAGGCATCGCTGAGGCCGTGAAGGCAGATGTTGCGGTGGCTCTCTTCCAACTACTTGAGCACTACCCGATGTCATCGCTCACGGTCGGCCTGGCTGTGTGTGTCGTCATCACTTTCTTCGTGACCTCCTCCGATTCAGCCTCGCTGGTGGTGGATATCATCACCGCCGGCGGTGATCAGGATCCGCCAAAGGTGCAGCGCGTTTTCTGGGCGACGATGGAAGGCGTCATTGCCGCTGTGCTGCTGATGGGCGGTGGCCTGCTGGCTCTACAGACGGCGGTGGTCGCCACCGGACTCCCCTTCGCGGCGGTGCTCCTGCTGCTGAGCTTCAGCCTCGTACGAGGCCTGAACCAGGACGCCAGATCGTCTCGTCAACAGCCGGACGCTACCGATCGCGGAACCAGTCCAGCAGGTCCGGCGACGCCAGCTCACTGATAACGCGCCTCGAAGCAGGCTGGCCTTCGCTGTCGAGAACTTTCCTCGCCGGCTCCGGTCGATCCCCTGCGGAAGAACGTGCTGCGCGCTCTCAGCACGCCGACGGGGTCAGGATCAAGTTCGTCGGCACGAAGCAGCTTCGCGAGCCGCCACATCTCGCCACCGAGGTCATCACGGGATCTGCGGGCCACGACACGGCTCTCACCGCAGTCTTCGCATCGCAGCCGCAGGAACCCGTGGGCGAGGATGCCGCATTCGAGATACGCTCGTACGCTCAAAAACCTTCCACGGAGTCGGCGATTTCCATGGCACGAGTCCGTTCTTCGTCGGACAGGGGTGACACGTTCATCGCCCCCGCATTGCTCTCGAGCTGAGCCCGGCTTTTGGCACCTGGAATCACCGCGGTAACGCCTGCCGAATCCAGCACGAAGCGCAGCGCGGCATGCACCATCGTGCGGCTCGTGCCTTGGGTGAGGAACAGGAGTTCACTCAGTTTTTCAAAGGTGCGCACCGCTTTCTCTGAGGTGAAACGATCCAGACGGCGGTCTTTGTTGTCGAGATCCGGGCGGGTGCCGAAGTACTTGCCTGAAAGGGCGCCACTGTCGAGAGGGCCGCGAATCAGGGCGCCCAGATTTTCCTTTTTGGACAACAGCAGGGCCGCCTCGCCGACTCGGTCTCTGATGTTGAAGCGCGCCTGCACCGTGGCCAGATCACCAAGAGCCAGCAGTTTCTGAATGGCATCCGCATCGTCCGTGGAGATACCGAACCAGCGGATTTTCCCTTGGGTCTTCAACTCGGCCAGGGTGTCCATGACAACGGGCATGGTTGATTCTTCGGGTATTGCATGCAGTTGATAGACATCGATCCGGTCGGTTCGCAGACGTTTGAGGCTGCCGTCACAAGCCTCAACAATGCGTTGTCTGGCACGCCCTTCGTCCGGGTCATCGGTGATGGGGCGTACCTTTGTGGCAATAACAAAGTCATCGCGTATCCCCTGGGTGGCTGCACCGATCACCTCTTCACTATGCCCCTGGCCATAACCTTCTGCGGTGTCGAGCAGGTTGATGCCCAGTTCTCTGGCCAGATGAATGGTGGCGATCGACTCCTCATCAGTGGTGCCTGTCCAGCCGGAATCGCTTCCTGCAAGCCCGCCCATCTGCCAACAGCCCACACCGACGGTGGAGACTTTGAGGCCTGTTTTTCCGAGAATGCGGTATTCCATATTGTTGCTCCATTGTTGGGTTTTCGCACGACCGACGCCGGCGAGCCAGGCCCCTGGCACGGTTGCAATCAGGACGATGCCGACGCACTGAGGAATCGGTCTACAGGGGCAACCAGTAGTTGATCTTGGTAAGAAAGACGTTGATGCCGTCGTCGGAGAAAGCGTCGCCCAGTCGACGCAGTGGGCGCAATTCCAGATCCTCCTGCCCCACATCCTCGATCGATGCCGAGCGCGACTGGGACCAGACGAGATACAGTTGCGACCCGGGCTGGAACTCCCAGCGCAGGACCAGATTGCTCTTCAACGAGCGCTGGTGGAAGTCGCGATTCTCCCCCAGGTCGTAGTCGGCGAAACGATAGCTCTCCAGTTCGACCAGTTCCTTGAAGCGCCGGTACTCACCGATGGCGACGAAGGGCTGCAGAAACAACTCGACACTGAGGTTGGCAGCAAAACTTACCCGCGCCCGTGTTGATAGATCGAGGGTGCGGCTCTCGAGCTCGCCGTAGACAAAGTGTGGCACCACCTCGCCGCTCACCCTCTCATCCAGGCGATCCACCCACTGGGCATCGTTGCGGCGGCTCTGGAACTTCGGTTGCAGCGAGAGCCAGACACTTGGCAGCGGCCGGTACTCCAGGGCGACCTCAAAGCTGCGCGCCCACGAGTCACCGCCGTCCGTGCGGCTCACCTCGGGACGCACACGGTAACTCACCGTGCGCCCGGGGTCGCTCTCAAAGACGCCGTGCATCCACAACTCGCCGAGCCGCTCGATAACCGGTCCATCCCGCAACACGTCG
>CALFPI010000091.1 GCA_937919035.1 uncultured Gemmatimonadaceae bacterium | reverse complement strand
CGATACATCAAGGCTGTTGTTGCCGTCGCCGGTCTGGCGGTTTCGGGCGCCAACGCCCAGTCCCTGCGACTTGGCGCCGAGGGCTTCGCCGCCGATACAGCGGTACAGATTCACGTAGGCGATGTTGTCCGGTTGCAGATCATCGCCGATTTCGAAAGCCTGCATGCGGCAGGTCTGGCCGCCTACGTTACGGTACCCGATGGAGCCTTTGCCGTGCAGGATCTGGGTCTGCCGGGCCAGGTGGGCACGCAACCCTTTCGCCCGGGCCCGCTGTTTTCCGGCTCCCTGCTGCCGACCAATGCCCTGCTCACCGAGAGCGGGGGGATCGCCGCCTCGATCCCAGGACAGCAACTGGACCTGGCAGCCCTGTTCAGGCCGGGCGGCAACGGCGAGACCGCGGGTGCAGGTGTGGTCGCAACCTTCGAGATTCGGGCCCTGGGCCCCGTTGCTGGGGCCACGATCCACATCGACGACAATCCAGTGCGCGAAACCAAGATGGTCCTCGCCGACGGCCGCACGGAGCGCCGCTTCAGCAGCACCGCTGGACTGACGATCACCGTCCTCGATCCCCTGGCCAGCCCCATCGAGCCACAGAGCTGGGCATGGACCAAACGAAGGGTCAGCCGGAACCGCTGAGGCTGGCTGCAGCGGAGACGCGCCTTTTTTGTATCCTTTCCAGCATGCAGATCCTGTGCGAGGGACATCCGCGCCTCCTCGGCCTGTCATCCGGCGCCCGATTCGTCAGCCACCCGCCCCGCGTCCGCGACGAGCCCGTTCTCGCGGGCGCGACCTTCATCGACGCCTATGGTTGCTCCATCTACGGCTCCGTGTTGCAGGACGGCGACCGCTTCCGCATGTGGTATCAGGCCTGGCCAGAGGACTTCGACGGCCGCGACTCGCTCGCCGTGGCCTGCGTCGAGAGCGCCGACGGGGTCAATTGGGAACGGCCGGCGTACGGTCTCATCGAACGCAATGGCACCCGCGCCAACGGGCTCACCGACCTGCCGTTCCACGCGCCCTCGGTCTGCATCGATCCTGATGCCCCCGCGGGGCGACGGTACCGGGCCTTCGGCTACACGCATCCCGAACGTGCTGTCGGTTATCACATCCCCACGCAGGGCAAGGGCTACTACACGGCGCACTCAGCCGATGGGCTGCGCTGGACGGTGGAACCGGGCCCCCTGTGGCCGCAGGCGGATGTTATCACCGCCGCCTGGGATCCATGGCAGGGGGAAGGCGGCGCGGCGCGTATCGCCTTCAAACACAACGGCCTGTCCGCCGGCCTGCACCGTCGGCGCTTCTACACAGCCGAGTGGCGCAACGGCGTCGCCAGCGAGCCGGTCTCTGCTTTTATCGCCGACGAAGTCGACGACCAGGTGGCCCGCAGCCATGGCTGCTTGAGTGCCGACTACTACGGGATCAGTTGGGCTTTTTCTCCGGGACCGACCGTGGCGATCGCCTGGATGTTCCGCCACCATGGCCCTCTCGGGCACTCTCCGGGGCGCCTGTGGCATTACGGGAATCAGGGCCCGGTGGACCTGCAACTGCGCTATCAACTGGAGCGTGGCGGGCGCTGGCTGGCACTTCCGGGTCGACCGGACTGGCTGACGGCCACCGACATGCCGGAATGGGCTCGTGGTGGGTTGTATGGAGCATCCCACGCACTGGACGTGGGCGACGAGACGCGGCTCTACTTCACCGGCACCAAGGAGCGTCACGGTTGGGCCGGGGCCGGCGCTGTGACGGATGAGTTCCGCCGGGCCTACCTTGGTGGCGGTGGCTTCGCCAACATCGGCCTGATGACGTGGCCCCGGGGCCGGCTCCTGGGTGTGCGTGCGGACCTGCCGGAGTGGATCGACCTGCAGGCCGGTGGTGCCTCGGCGATCGGGCCGCCGGGTCTGCGGCTGAATGTCGCAACCCGCCCGACGGGTCGGGTACGCGTGGCCCTGCTGGACGAGGCGCGCAAGGTCATCGAAGGCTTCGGCTTCAACGACTGCGATGGCTTTTCCGGTGATCACCTGGACCGCCCCGTCAGCTGGCGCGGCTCCACCGAGCTCCCGGCGGATGCGCCGGGGGAACTGATCGGGCGCGTCGAGATCGAATCCGGCAGCCTGTGGGCCTTCAACTTCAACCGGTAGAACGGAAAACGGCCCGCTACCGGATGGGCAGCGGGGCCGTGGTGATCATCGTTCCGTGAGAGCGACTCAGTGCTTCTTGCGCTTGCGCGGCGGACGGTAAGTTTTCTTGCCCTGAGTAAACTCGCTCAAGCCAATCTGGTGCCCGAGCAATTCCTGACCATCCAGATTGGTGATGGCCTCTTTCGCGGCGGACTTGCTTGGCATGTCAACCACACCACGCCCACGGGTTCTTTGAATTTCCACGGCTGACACCTTGCCAAAAATCTCGAACAAGGTACGCAGGTCGTCTTCAGTCGCTTCGGATGCAAGATTGTCTACGGCCAGTCTCATCGAACTCCTTTCCGACGCTGTGCGCGCCGGCGAAAATGGAAAGAGGGCCTCAGGCCCCAATCATTGGTCCTCAGAGGAATATAGGGCCCCCGTCTGCTATCAAGTCAATTGTCTCTTTGAGATCCGGCGGCTGCGGCTGGCGAGCGACACCGGACGCGCCGCCTGGCAGCTCCACATCGGAACGGTCCGTGACTTGCGTAAGTCTCTTGTACAATGGATGTTGCACGTTCACGTGAAAGGTCGAATCTGAGACAAAGGTCCATACGAACTGATCATGTTTGGCGGTAACGGCAAGGGCGGCTTCGTCCGCACCCGGGTCTCCCCCACCGAGCGAACCTTGTCCTGGCTCATACTCGGACTGGTCACCACCATCGGTGGAGCCGTCTACCTGTCGGGTCAGACGTATGACGAGTCGCTCTTCGGCCTCGATCCTGCGTCGCTGGCAAGTGCCAGCCCGAAGCGCACCCCCGTCAATACCATCGTCGTCGCCTCCGCCGCCCGCGATCAGACCTTGCCTGCCCGGGGCTCGACGGCAGGTCCGGTCAGCGCCCTGGCGAGTCTGAGCCTGCCTGGTTGGCGAGTTCAAGGCCCCGTCGAGCAGTTCACGCCAGCCAACCTGTACGAGAAGATCAACGGCCGCGCCGAGCAGTACATCTCGTACGACGTCGTCGGCCTTTCGTATCTGGGTCTGACCACCGGAGAGGATCAGTTCCTGGATACGTATGTCTACGACATGGGCACGCCCGAGCGCGCTTTCGGCATCTATTCCGTCGAACGGGATCCCGAGGCGGCACCGGTGGATCTGGGGCGCCGTGGTTATGTGTCGGGTGCCAGCCTCTTCCTCTGGCACGGCAGCTACTATGTGCAGGTGCTGGCCTCCTCCACAGAAGAGGTGATGGCCACCAGCTCACTTCGCCTCGCCCGACAACTGCTGACAGCGCTGCCGGACGCAGGATCGGCCGTTCCCGGGCTGCAGGCCCTGCCCGCATCCCGCATGATCGTCAACAGCGAGAAGTTCTATGCCAAAAACGCCCTCGGCTTTGGCTTCCTGACACGCACGTGGTCCGCCGAGTATGAACTCGACGACGCCCGCATAACACTGTTTCTGTCGGTGCAACCGAACCTTGCCGAAGCTGATGCAGTCCTGGCCGGGTATCGCGCCTACCTGAACGACTTCGAGGCCCGGATCACCGAGAGCCCTGGCCCGGAGGGCACGGGTGTTGCCCTTTTTGGCGACATGGACGGCTATTACGATGTTGTCCTGCGCCAGGGCACACGAGTCGCTGGCGCGGTGCTGCTCGAGGACCGCGACCTGGCGACGCAGGTTGCCGAGCGCCTGTTGCCCGGTATGGTGTCAACGAAGGGATCGAAGGACTGATGACGGCACACGACGACCCGACCCCACCCCAGGGCAAAATCCCGGACGGGATCGACATCCAGGACGGGATCGACATCCCGCGCCGGCGAGCGTTGCGACAACTGGCGGCAGCCGGGTTGGCCGTCAGTGCCGCCGGACTGGGTGCCTGGCGCCTCTTTGACCCCCGCAAGGGCGACCAGTATTTCCGTGAAGCCCAGCTGTCAGAGGCGAAGATCCTGCCCTCTTTTGCCGTGGATCGCGGTGCCAATCCGGTAACCATGGCCATCGCTCGTGGTACGGACCCGGCCGCCCTGGTACGTGCAGCCTTCGGCGAGTTGGGCGGCATCGAGCAGTTCGTCAGCAAGGGTGATGTCGTGCTCATCAAACCAAACGTCGCCTTTGACCGGCCGGCCGCTCTCGGCGCGACAACGCATCCCGATGTGCTCAAAGCCGTAGCCATCGCCGTGCGTGATGCCGGGGCACGGCGCATCGTTGTTGCCGACAACCCGATCAACCAGCCCGAAGGGTGCTTCTACAAATCAGGGATCACTGCCGCGGCTGGTGAAGTCGGCGCCGATCTGATCCTGCCGCGGCCGTCGGCCTTTGCACCCGTGCGCATCGACGGGGACGTGTTGTCCACGTGGCCCATGTTCTACGAGCCCTTCGCTCAGGCTGACAAAGTCATCGGCATCGCCCCGCTGAAGGATCACAATCTCTGTTCGGCATCGATGACGATGAAAAACTGGTACGGCATGCTCGGCGGCCGCCGCAATCAGTTCCATCAGCGCATCCATGGTATCGTTGCCGATTTTCCGCACATGATCAAACCGACGCTGGCGATTCTTGATGCGACGCGGGTGCTGATGCGCAACGGCCCCACCGGCGGCAGCCTTGGCGACGTGAAACGCGGCGACACGCTCGTCATGGGTACCGACATGGTCGCCATCGACACATTCGGTTATGCCCTGCTCGAACGGGATGCGGCAAATCTGGAATACCTGCACCTGGCTGAGGCTCGCGGCCTGGGCAGCACGCAGTGGCAAAGCAGCAATTGGCGTGAGGTCTCTGTCTAGTGCGGATCACCCAGGCCCGGCTGCTGTCACAGATCTTCTTTATGGGGTTGTTCCTGTTCTTCGCCTTTGTCACGCAATTCGGCTATCTCAAGGGCTACCCTGTGTCGTTGTTCCTCGAGGCGGATCCACTGATCGCGATCGCCACGGCGATCACCACGCACTCGCTGTATCGCGGTCTGCTCTGGTCGCTCGTGCTACTGCTGCCGACGCTGCTGCTGGGCCGCGTGTTCTGCAACTGGATCTGCCCCTACGGCATCCTGCACCAGTTCACGGGCTGGTTGTTCAACCGCCGCAACACAATCGAGCAGATCGACAGCAATCGCTACCAGCGAATGTTCTCGCTCAAGTACTACATCCTCGCTGCCATGCTGGTGATGGCCGCTTTTGGTTCCTTGCAGGTGGGCCTGCTCGATCCGATCTGCCTGTTGTTCCGTTCCTTCACGGTCGCTGTGTTGCCGGGCCTCGATATGCCTACGGAGTGGATCTACGTGCGCCCTCACGCACACCAACTGGCGTGGGTTGTGGGGCTGTTGCTCGTGTTCTTCGTCGGCATGAATCTGGTGATCCCGCGGTTTTTCTGCCGCGTGGTCTGCCCTCTGGGGGCAACACTCGGCATCCTGTCCCGCTTCAGCCTGTTGCGCATCGAACGAGACACCAATGCCTGCGTGGACTGCGATCTCTGTCTGCAGCGTTGCGAGGGGGCTGCCGACCCGCACACAAACCTG
>CALFPI010000090.1 GCA_937919035.1 uncultured Gemmatimonadaceae bacterium | reverse complement strand
GCAGGTACGGGCATCCCTTCCAGATGAGATGTACGCTCTGATTTCCGACGCCGATGGCGTCCATGCTCTGGCGGAGGCCGCTGGGATAGAGGGAGCGTGTGATCTCATGTTGCTGGACCTCCAAGTGGTAATGGATGACGCCTCTCTCTATGAGCGCTTCATTGACCGGGCCCGAAACAGCGAAATCCCCTTGCTCATCATCGGGCCTGCAACCGCCCCACACGAGTGGGCCCGACTGCTGCACGAGGGAGCCAGCGCCTACGTCACGACACCCATCGATGCGGATGCTCTGCGCGCGCAGGTTGCTGTCTTCATGCGCGCAAAAGAACGTCACGACCAACTTCGCGCCCAGGCGGTGATTGACGAACTCACCGGGGCCTACAACAGGCGCTACCTGGACGAGCAACTGGCAGCACGCCTTGCTGAGGCACTGCGCTATAGCGCGGCCTTCTCAATCGGCCTTGTTGATATCGATCATTTCAAGAACGTAAACGATACGCATGGTCACCAGGTAGGCGATCTGGTACTGAAGGAGACGGCTGGTATCATTCGTCACCAGATGCGCAAAGAGGACCTGCTCGCAAGATATGGGGGCGAAGAGTTCGCCCTCATGTTGCCGCATACGGATCGCCTCGGTGCGGCCATACTTGCCGAACGTATCCGCGAAGCCATCGCTGAGCACACCTTTGTTGTCCCCTCCACGACGATATCGATCACCATCAGTATGGGCCTTGCGTCATTTCCTCTCGATGAGGTCGAAAACGACGCCGAACTTCTGAAGGTTGCTGACACACGCCTGTACGAAGCGAAACGCGAGGGCCGCAACCAGACGGTCTTCGAGTAAGCATCCATCGAAGCTGGAGCCGCAAAGGGCCTCACCAGCTTGTGCTTCGGAGTTGTTGGGTTGTGGTACGGAAACTGCAGTAGCGACAGCCGCTGAATCAGGACAGCCGAATCAGGACAGCCGCTGAATCAGGTGCTGGATTTCGCCAGGGGTGCCGCAGATTCGAGCACCTCATCGATCAGGCCGAATTCCTGAGCCTCATCAGGGGAGAGGAAATAACTGCGATCAGTAAGCGAATTGATCGTGTCAGCGTCCTTGCCCGTGTGCGTCGATAGAACGTTCGTCAACCGTCGACGCCATTCCATGATTTCCCGCGCATGAATCGCCACATCCGATGCCTGTCCGCCGATCCCACCCCAGGGCTGGTGCAGCATGATGCGTGAATGCGGCAGGGCGTGCCTCTTGCCCGGTGTGCCGCCGGCCAGTAGAATCGCGGACATACTGTAGGCCTGGCCGATGCACAGGGTCGCGACATCACAAGGGATGTGCTGCATCGTATCATAGATCGCCAGCCCGGCCGTAATAAGGCCGCCAGGGCTGTTGATGTAGAGGGATACGTCCTTCTTGGGATCCTCGGAAGCGAGGAACAACAACTGCGCAATGATAAGATTGGCCTCGGAATCATCGACAACAGAGCCAACGAACACGATGCGTTCCTTCAGCAGGCGCGAAAAAATATCATAGGCGCGCTCTCCGCGGCCGGTCTGCTCGATAACCATTGGTACGATTGCCATGTTTTTGAGGATAAACTCCGCTACGATCACTGTCAACGCATGGTCGGCGAAATCAGTGCTTTGACACCCTCCGAGATGGCCGGTACATTGCCGCCGTCTTGCAGCCGTGTATGATCGTGTATGACAATGAGCGTAATATCTCCTGCATCAGCCGTTATCGACGTCGGTGTCCTGGGCAGTATCAATGAGGATATCATCGAACAAGCCGATGGTCGTATCGACCACGGTCTCGGCGGCGTTTTGTTCACGGCGTGTGCCCTTGGATATTTGGGGGTTGGGTCGGTGCGGGTCTGGCTTCTGGCAAAAGCTCATGATGGGCTTGTTCCTCGCCTTCGCGAGCGTCTGGCTCCGGTTCCCGGACTGCGACTTGATGGCCTGATCGGAATTCCTCAGCCCGGGTATCGCTGCCACATTGTCTACGGTGCCAATGGCGAGAAGTCTGAAGTGCTTCATGGCGGTGTTGAACCCCTGACCGCTGTTGAACTGGCGCCGTTTCTACCTCGTCTGCAGGCGCTTGTGGTGAACTTCATCACCGGATTTGAGATCACCAGCAGCGACCTGGCGACGGTCCGTAGAAGTGTTAATGGTCCTGTGTTCATGGACCTCCACAGCCTGACGTTGGGCCGGGAGGCTGATGGCACCCGCTTTCCTGACCCTGCAGTGGACGTGACCCAGTGGCTGGCTGCGGCAGATGTCGTGCAGATGAATGAGGCGGAAGCGCGCATTCTTGGTGCACCAGTCGAGATAGACGGTTCAGGCAACTCCTGCGCGTCCTCTCTGCTGACGTGGGCGGAAAGGCTTCTCGATCATGGGCCACGAGCGATTGTCATAACCCGCGGGGCAGCCGGGTCGGTTGCCGCCTGGAGGAGCACAGAAGGAGTTATTTTCCATGAACGTCAGCCAGCCCATCGAGTGGATCGTGTCGAAATCCTCGACACAACAGGCTGTGGCGACGTGTTTCTTGCAGCAATGGCGGCAGCGCAGGTGCAGGGCTTGGGACTGTCGATTGCAATGGAACGAGCCAGCCGCGCTGCAGCGTGCAACTGTCAAATCAGCGGAATAGATGAGCTTCACCGCCTGCCCCTGAAGTGAGAGGGCGGGAGTCAGACATCCGAAGGATCGACGCACATGCCACAACAGTTTGATTTTCCAAAATCTCCAATCCAGCAATTGCGCTTCAATCCGCGCACTGTGTACCTCGTTCTGGGTGCGCTCGCCGTTCTCTGGATACTCTCCGGCATCTACACGGTCGATCCCGATGAAAAGGCGGTCATTCTGCGCTTCGGCAAACTGCAGGATGTCGTCGAGCCCGGCCTGCACTATCACCTGCCTTCGCCGATCGAGATGGTCATTATTCGCTCCGTCACCAAGGTCTACCGCGAAGAAATCGGCTTCCAGACGATCGATCCTGGCCCCCCGGCTCGTTACCGGCAGCGGCCGAAAGAATCACTCATGCTCACGGGGGACGAGAACATCGTCAACGTCGAGATGGTCGTTCAGTACCGAGTGAGCAGCGTCACGGATGCGCTGTTCAAGGTCCGCGGGCTCGGAGCTTTTGAGGGCAATTCGGAGGGCGGACTGATTCATGATGCCTGCGAAGCCGCTCTGCGTCAGGTTGTGGGTCGCCACGGCATCGATGAGGTCCTCACCGAAGGCAAGTTGATGGTGCAGACACAGATCCAGGAGAAGCTGCAGGAATTGTTCAATGTCTATCAATGCGGACTCACCGTAGAGACGGTGCAACTGCAGTCGGTGGGCCCACCCGAGCAGGTAGATGCAGCCTTCAAGGATGTCGCCAGCGCCAAGGAGGACAGGGAGCGGCTGGTGAACGAAGCGCGCGGTTACCAGAACGACGTGATCCCCAAGGCTCGCGGAGAAGCCGAGCGCATGCTGAAGGAAGCCGAGGCCTACACGGTGGAGCGAGTGCGCCGCGCCCAGGGCGACGCGGATCGTTTTGGCGCTGTGTACGCAGAGTACGTGAAGGCTCCTGAGGTAACGGAACGGCGACTTTATATCGAAACCATGGAACGGGTTCTGCCGAGGTTTCAGAAGTACATCATCGACGCAGATGGCAAGGGCGTCGTCAACCTCATAAACCTCGAGCGCCTCATGGCGCCGGCCCGTTAAGGGGGGAGACAGACCATGCGAACTGCCATCGGTATCGTTGCAGCGATTGTCCTGTCCCTCTTCGCCGCCAATCTCGTGCTGTTCACCGTGAACGAGGTTGAGCAGGTTGTCGTCACCCAGTTCGGTGACCCCAAAGTGGTCATCACCGAGCCGGGCCTGTATTACAAGCTTCCCGACCCCATTCAGAAGATCACGGTTTTCGACAAGCGTCTGCTGGATTACGACAGTGATGCGGATCCGATTTACACCAAGGACAAGAAGATTCTGCTGCTGGACAACTACGCCCGCTGGCGCATCGCCGACGCTCTGCTGTTCATGCAGGCCCTGCGGACCGAGGACGAAGCTCTGGCGCGCCTCGATGACATCATCTTCTCCGAACTGCGCAAGGAATTGGGCCAGCACGAATTGTCCGAAGTAATTGCGACGAATCGCGATGCCATCATGGACACCGTCGCCATGCGTGCAGCGGATGCGGCGCGCGTCTATGGCCTGGAGGTCATCGATGTGCGTGTGAAGCGCGCTGATCTGCCCCCGGAAAACGAAGCGGCTGTCTACAATCGCATGCGCGCAGAACGTGCCCGGGAAGCCAAGGCCTACCGCTCTGAAGGGGAAGAACAGGCATTGAAGATC
>CALFPI010000089.1 GCA_937919035.1 uncultured Gemmatimonadaceae bacterium | reverse complement strand
CGCCTGCACCAGCGCCAGGGCTTCGTCAGCGACGATGACATTCTACAACTGGCCGAAACGCACAACTTGCCACCTTCACTGGTGCGCGCCACGGCGAAATTCTACGATGAATTGTCGCAGGATCGGCCTTCGCAACACGCGCTGAAAATCTGCAATGGCGAGGCCTGTCGCGCCTCTGGCTGTGATGCCGTCCTCGACCAGTGCCGCAACACGCTTGGCGTCGACCCGGGAGAGGTCTCGGCCACGGGTGCGCGCCTCGAACATGTGGCCTGCCTGGGTTACTGTGGCCTGGGACCCAACGCCATGGTCGATGGCATGCCTGTAAGCCTTGCCGCCCATGGCGCCCTCGACGCGGTCCTGGCATACGTGCAGGGCGGCACCGAACATGGCTTGCACGAGCCGACGAATGTCGTGCACGTGCCGCAGGCAGATCAGCCTGTGGTGGTGCTGCGTCACATGGGCCACGACGTGACCGACCTCGAATCGGCCCGCAAACAGGGCATCTACTCGGCCTTGCTGAAGGCTCGTGGCATGGAGCCGCAGGCCGTGATCGACGAGATCAAGGCCAGCCAGTTGCGCGGTCGCGGCGGCGCCGGCTTCCCCACGGGGATCAAATTGCAGACCGTGCATGACAGTCAAGCCCCCGATGATTCGGGGCGTCGTTTCATCGTCGTCAACTTCGACGAGGGGGATGCGGGCTCCTACATCGACAAGGAGCTCATCGAACGCGACCCGCACTCGCAGATCGAAGGCATCCTCATCGCCGCACACGCCACGGGTGCGCAACACGCCTACATCTACGCACGGGCCGAATACCCGAAGGCACGGCAGATCCTGGCGGCAGCCGTCACCCAGGCGCGCGAGGCGGGACTGCTGGCGCCCTGTGAGATCTCTGTGGTACGTGGACAGGGCGCCTATATCTGTGGTGAAGAGACGAGTCTGCTGCGGTCCTTGGAGGGCCTGCCGGCGCTGGTCAGTATTCGGCCCCCGTTTCCGGCCCAGGAGGGACTGTGGCGCTGTCCGACGGCGGTCAACAATGTTGAGACCCTGCACACGCTCCCCTGGATCATCGAGCATGGCGGCGCGACCTATGCCGGCATGGGCAGGCAGACTTCACGTGGCACCAAGGTCCTGAGTCTCAATAGCCGCGTACGGAATCCCGGCATCTACGAAGTCGCCCTCGGCACAACGCTGCGTCAGGTCATCTTTGGCCTGGCCGGTGGCATGGCCGACGGGCAGACGTTCAAGGCGGTGCAGGTCGGCGGGCCCCTCGGCGGTCTGCTGCCCGAGTCACTGCTGGACACACCTCTGGAATTCGAGGCCATGGCCGCCGCCGGCGGTCTGCTTGGGCATGGTGGGATCGTCGTCTACTCGCAGCAGGACGATCTGGTCAAGATCGGGCGTGGCCTGTTTCACTTCTGCGCGGTGGAGAGTTGCGGCAAGTGTTTCCCCTGCCGCATCGGAGCCGTCCGCGGTACGGAGTTGTTCGATCAGATGATCGAGGATGGCGTCACCGATCAACGTCTCGCCCTGCTGGGTGACCTCTGTGAAACAATGAAGTACGGCAGTCTCTGCGCCATGGGGGGCATGACACCGGCGCCGATCGAGTCCATCGTCGAGCACTTTCCTGAAGAGCTGGCCCGCTATCGCCGCACCGGCGGCGACATGGCTGACTAACGGAGTCTCTGCAGATATGTCGCTGATTCAGCGTTCCAAACATGCGATGAAGGAAGACGTGCGCACCGCCGTCGAGGTGGGCGAAGCGATCCTGCGGGAACGGCTGAAGGCGGCCGAGATCGCCCCGCAACGGGTCACCGTCAGTATTGATGGCCAAGCTGTCGAGATCCCAACAGGAAGCACGGTGCTTGATGCGATCAAGTCCGTCGGCAAGTCGGTACCGACGTTGTGCTTTTCGGAACGCATGAAACCCTACGGTGCCTGCCGTACGTGCCTGGTCGAGGTCGAGGGACGCAAGCCCGTCGCCTCCTGTCACACGCCGGTCATGGATGGCGCTTCGTACAAAACATCGTCGCCGCTGATCAGCCGCCTGCGCCGCAACATCACCGAACTCATCGTTTCCGATCACCCCCTCGAGTGCCTCGACTGCACCGCCAATGGCCGCTGCGAACTGCAGACACTGGCCCAACAAGTGGGGCTGCGCACGCCTCGGTACGAGAATCCGCGCAAACACAGCCCGCCCGATGATGACACCCATCCGTTCATCAAAGTTGAGATGGACAAGTGCATCGGTTGTGCCCGCTGCGTGCGCGCCTGCGACGAGGTGCAGGGCTCCTTCATCCTGCAGATGCAGGGCCGCGGTTACGATACGAAGGTGATCGCTGGCAATGACACCGGCTTCGAAGAAGCCAACTGCGTCAGTTGTGGCCAGTGTGTATTTGAATGTCCCGTCGCCGCCCTCGAAGAGCCGGGGACACGCAACTTCGGCCTGCCCGATGCGACGACGACGACGACATGTTCCTATTGTGGCGTCGGTTGCAGCCTCGATGTGAACACGAAGGACGGCCAGGTCGTCAACATCACGCCGTCGAAGGCAGGCTCCGCCAACCATGGCCATACCTGCGTCAAGGGTCGTTTCGCGCATCAGTTTGCCCATTCCCCTGACCGTCTGCGCACACCGCTGATCAAGGAGAATGGCAGCTTCCGTGAGGCCAGTTGGGACGAGGCTCTCGACCTGGTCGCGCGGCGACTGGGCGGCATCGCCGGCGAATATGGTCCGGATGCCGTCAGTGTGATCTCTTCTTCCCGCTGCACCAACGAAGAGAACTACCTGATGCAGAAGCTGACACGCGTGGCGCTGCGGACGAACTCCATCGATAACTGTTCCCGCGTCTGCCACTCACCCTCGGCCTACGCTCTGGGCGAGGCCTTGGGCACAGGCGCCGGCACCAACAGCTTTCAGGATGTTTTTGCCTCGGACGTGATCATGATCGTTGGTGCCAACCCGACGGAGGCCCATCCCGTATTCGGCGCCATGATCAAGCAGGCCGTACTAGCAGGCTGCAAGTTGATCGTGCTGGATCCGCGCAACACCGAGCTGGCCGGCCTGGCCGACGTGCACATCCCCCTGCGGCCCGGCTCAAACGTTGCCGTCGTCAACGCCATGCAGCGAGAGCTGATCAACAATGGGCACGTGGACGCCGATTTTGTCGAACGTTGCGCCGAGGGCCTGGACGAAGTGCGGGCGACGGTTGTTGATTGCACGCCGGAGTGGGCGGCAGAAATTGCTGCCGTCGATGCCGACCTGATCTGCCAGGCAGCGGCGCTGTATGCATCAGGCTCTGCCTGTCAGATCCTCTGGGGTCTCGGTGTCACCGAAGCCGGGCATGGGTCCAACACTGTCTTTGGCCTCATCAACATGGCCGTCATGACGGGCAACATCGGCCGCCCCGGTGCCGGCACCTGCCCGATCCGCGGGCAGAACAATGTGCAAGGCGCCAGCGACGTAGGGGCCTTGCCAAACGTGTTCTCCGACTATCGCTCCGTCACCGACCCACAAGCCCGAGCCGAGCACGCCGCCACCTGGGGGATCGAGCCACCCGACAACATGGGTCTGCGCATCCCGGACATGTTCGACGCCGCCCATGCGGGCACGTTGAAGGGGATGTACATCCTGGCAGAGGATGTCGCCCAGTCCGACCCGGACACGACACACGTCGTGGGCGCGCTGCAGAAGCTCGACTTTCTGGTGGTGCAGGAGATCTTCATGAATCCCACCGCCGAACTCGCTGACGTGGTGTTACCCGGGACCACCTTTCTGGAAAAGAACGGCACCTTCGTCAACTCCGATCGACGCATCCAGCGTGTGCGCCCCGCCATCGAGCCGCTGGAGGGCACCCGCATCGACGGCGACATCATTCACGAGATCGCCCGTCGAATCGGGGTGGATCTCGGCTTCGGTGACGACCGCGGCAACATCGACGCTGCCAAGGTGATGGATGAGCTGGCCAGCCTCAGCCCTGCGTGGCGCGGCGTCAGTTATGCGCGCCTGGAGGAACATGGGTTTTTGCAGTGGCCCTGCGTCGACGCCGACGACCCGGGTACGGAGATCGTTCACCTTGACGGCAATTTCATTCGCGGCAAGGCGCGGCTGACGGCCACGCCGTGGCAGGAACCCGGCGAACTGCCCGACGAAGACTACCCCTGGATGTTGACCACGGGCCGGCAGTTGTTTCACTACAACGTCGGTACCATGACGCGCCGCACCGATCTGACCAAACTCAACAAAGCCAAGCAGGAAACGCTGCGCATCCACCCCGGCGATGCCAAGCAGATCGGCGTCTGGGACGGGGATATGGTTGAGGTGGAAAGTCGC
>CALFPI010000088.1 GCA_937919035.1 uncultured Gemmatimonadaceae bacterium | reverse complement strand
GCGGGTCCGCCACGCAGAACAGCAGAATCGATGACGGCTTCCCGCGACTGCGCGTGTGTCGGCATCAACAGGACAGTTCGCGGGAGACAAGAAACATGAAAGACAGAGCACGGGGCCTCGCGCTCGCCGCCGCACTGGGCCTGACGGCACTCACTGCCCAGGCCAAGACGCTGGTGTATTGCTCTGAGGGCAGCCCTGAGGGCTTCAACGCCTCGCTCTACACGGCGGGCACCACCTTCGATGCCTCGTCACGCCAGATCTTCGACCGACTCGTCGAGTTCGAGCCCACCGATCTCACGATTGTGCCCGGGCTGGCGGAGAGTTGGACCATCTCCGACGACGGCCTGACCTACACGTTCAAGCTGCGCGCGGGCGTTACGTTCCATTCCAACAAAAACTTTGCGCCGTCGCGCGAGTTCAACGCTGACGACGTCGTCTACAGCTTTGAGCGCCAGCTGTTGGTCGACCATCCCATGCACAACGTGTCCGGCGGCCAGTACGAATACTTCGAGTCGATGGATATGCCCGCTCTGATCCAGTCCATCGACAAGATCGACGCGCTGACTGTACGGTTCACCCTGAACCGCCCCGAGGCCCCCTTTCTATCGAACCTGGGCATGGACTTCGCCTCCATTATGTCCAGAGAGCAGGCCGACGCCATGCTCGCCGCAGGCACGCCTGAGAAGGCGGATCTGGAGCCCGTCGGCACTGGCCCGTTCCTGCTGCTGGCGTATCAGAAGGACGCCGTCATCCGCTACAAGGCCTATCCGGACTACTGGGCGGGCAGGGCCGCCATCGACGATCTGATTTTCGCCATCACGCCGGACGCCTCGGTACGACTGCAGAAGCTGCGCGCCGGCGAGTGTCACGTGATGGCGTACCCCAACCCGGCCGACGTCGCCAGCATCCGCAACGATCCGGGGTTGATGCTGCAGGAACAGGCGGGGCTGAACATCGGCTACCTCGCGTTCAATACCGAAAAAGCACCCTTCAACGACAAACGTGTGCGTCAGGCCCTCAACATGGCCGTCGACAAGCAGGCCATCATCGACGCCGTGTACCAGGGTGAAGGCATGATTGCCAAGAACCCCTTCCCGCCCACCATCTGGTCGTACAACGAGTCGACCCAGGACTATGCCTACGACCCGGAGGGGGCACGCAGGCTGCTGGCAGAGGCGGGCGTGAGCAATCTCGAGACCGACATCTGGGCCATGCCGGTGCAGCGCCCCTACAACCCCAACGCACGCCGCATGGCAGAGTTGATTCAGTCCGACTGGGCCAAGGTCGGCGTCAGCGCCAAACCCGTCACCTTCGAGTGGGGCGAGTATCTGAAGCGCTCAAAGATGGGCGAACACCAGACTGCGCTGCTCGGCTGGACGGGTGACAATGGCGACCCGGACAATTTTCTGTTCACGCTGCTCAGTTGCGGCGCCGCCAAGAATGCCGCCAATCGCGCCCGCTGGTGCAACGAGGATTTCGAGGCCCTGTTGATGCAGGCCAAGAGCACCGCCGATATCGCCAGGCGTACGGAGTACTACGAGAAGGCGCAGCTCATCTTCAAGGAAGAGGCGCCGTGGATCACCATCGCCCACTCGGTGGTATTCATGCCCATGCGCAAGGAGGTTGTGGGCTACAGGATTGACCCCTTCGGCCTGCACAAATTCTACGGCGTCGATCTGCAATAAGATTCTGCTTTGCTGCGCTTTATCCTCACTCGTGTCGGCCTGGTGCTGCCGACTTTTATCGGCATCACGCTGCTGGCCTTCGCCATGATCCGGCTGATCCCCGGCGATCCGGTGGAGTTGCTGGTGGGAGAGCGCGGCATGACGGCGGAACGGCACGCCCAACTGCGCGCCGGCCTCGGTCTCGACAAGCCGCTGTTGGTACAGTACGCCAGCTACATCGGCGGCGTGTTGCAGGGCGATCTCGGCAAATCCATTGTCACCAAGCGGCCCGTGAGCGAGGAGTTCTTCACGCTGTTCCCGGCGACGGTCGAGTTGTCCTTGTGCGCCCTTCTCTTCGCGGTCCTTCTCGGCCTGCCGGCAGGTATCATCGCCGCGGTACGCCGTGGCAGCATGTTCGATCACTCGGTGATGGGCGTCGCCCTGACGGGCTACTCGATGCCGATCTTCTGGTGGGGTCTGCTGCTCATCATCCTGTTTTCCGGCATCCTCGGCTGGACCCCGGTTTCCGGGCGCATCTCCCTGCTCTTCTACTTCGATGCCGTTACCGGCTTCATGCTCATCGATAGCCTGCTATCGGGCCAGGAGGGGGCGTTCATCTCGACGCTTTCACATCTCGTGCTGCCAACGATCGTGCTTGGCACCATCCCGCTTGCAGTGATCGCTCGGCAGACGCGCTCGGCGATGCTCGAGGTGCTGAACGAGGACTACGTACGGACAGCGCGTGCCAAGGGCCTGGCGCCGCTGCGTGTGATCGGCCTGCATGCACTGCGCAATGCGCTGATCCCGGTGGTGACCGTCATCGGGCTGCAGGTGGGGGTGCTGTTCTCCGGTGCGGTGCTGACGGAGACCATTTTCGCCTGGCCGGGCATCGGCAAGTGGCTGATCGATTCCATCAGTCGCCGCGACTACCCCTCGGTGCAGGGCGGCATCCTGCTCATCGCCACCACCGTCATCATCGTCAACCTGGCAGTGGACCTGGTGTACGGGCTCATCAACCCACGCATCCGCCACAACCGCTGATCGTGTACACCACGTCATGAGCGCGAGCATCGAGACCCCGACGGCCCAGGTCCCGGCTCAGGTCCAAGCCGAGGTCCAGGAGCCGCCGCACCCGCTGCGCGAGTTCTGGGGTTACTTCAGCCAGAACCAGGGCGCCGTGGCGGGACTGCTGGTGTTTGCCGTGATCTGCCTCGTCGCCATCAGCGCCGACTTCACCCATCCGCACCCGCCCAACGAGCAGTTCCGCGAACATTTCCTGCAGCCACCCATGTGGCAGGAAGGGGGCAGCGCCGAGTTCCCGCTGGGTACCGACGCCGTCGGCCGCGACATGCTGTCGCGAATCATGCACGGCGCCCGCTACTCGCTGGTCATCGGTCTGATCGTGATCTCCCTGTCGCTTACGGCGGGCATCACACTGGGGCTGGTAGCGGCCTTTTACCGCGGTGTCATCGAGATCGTCGTGATGCGCACCATGGACATCCTGCTGTCGTTGCCGAGCCTGCTGCTGGCGGTGGTGATCGTTGCCATCCTGGGTCCGGATCTGTTCAACGCCATGCTGGCGATCTCGGTGGTCTACATACCGCATCTGGTACGGCTGACACGCGCCGCTGCCATCACTGAACGCAGCAAGGACTATGTCACCGCCTCGCGCGTTGCCGGTGCCGGCACCCTCAGACTGGCAGTGGTGACCGTGCTGCCCAACTGCCTGGCGCCGCTCATTGTGCAGGCAACCCTCAGCTTCTCCAGCGCCATCCTGGATGCCGCTGCCCTCGGCTTTCTTGGCATGGGCGCGCAACCACCGACACCCGAGTGGGGGACCATGCTGGCGGAAGCGCGCGAGTTCGTGCTGCGCGCCTGGTGGGTGGTGACCTTCCCCGGGGTGGCCATCCTGGTCACCGTGTTGGCATTGAACCTGCTGGGCGACGGGCTGCGTGATGCCCTCGATCCCAAGCTCAAGCGAATGTAGCCGTGGCTCTTCTCGATGTACAGAACCTGACTGTGGAGTTCGGCTCGTTTCGGGCGGTGGACGGCGTCTCGCTGACTGTCGAGCCGGGCGAGGTGCTGGGCATCGTTGGTGAATCCGGTTCGGGCAAGAGCGTCACCATGCTGGCGCTGATGGGGCTCATCGCCTGGCCTGGCATCGTCACCGCCGACCGTCTGCAGTTTGACGGTCAGGACCTGCTCGCTATGCAGCCATCAGAGCGGCGGCGCATCACCGGCAAGGACGTGGCGATGATCTTCCAGGAGCCCACGACCAGCCTGAACCCGTGCTTCACCGTCGGCTTCCAGATCATGGAGGCGATCAAGGTGCACCAGGGCGGCAGCCGCGCCGAGCGTCGTGAGCGCACCATCCACCTGCTGGATCAGGTTGGCATT
>CALFPI010000087.1 GCA_937919035.1 uncultured Gemmatimonadaceae bacterium | reverse complement strand
TCGCCGTCAGCTACGGGGTCACACCACCCGCCGCCACAGCCTGTGGAAGATGTCATTCTCCGGGTCCCAGACACCACTCCAGCCCAGAATGTACTTTGCCGCGTAGTACATGAGCACCAGGGCGGGTATGGGAGTGGTGTCGCGCCACCAATCGGGCAGATCCAGGGCGACTGCAACGGTCCTGGCCAAGAACCCGACACCATAGACCAACCCCAGCCATGCGAGGGCGAGCAAGCCCCAGGAGAGATAGCGTCGATTCATCCTTTGTCTCCTCTTCGTTGCCGAGTCCTATCTGGTATCTAGAGCAGAAACGCCCGCTGCGGCAACCGTGAACAGACAGATCTCGTCTACCACCAACGGGCGGCGTGACCTGGGCACTTGCTGATGGTCGCCGGTCACGCTTCGTTTCAGGCCGCGATCCTACCACCCATGCAGATCGGTCATCCATGCCAGATCCAGTACAGAACCCGGGACGTTTCCTTGCGGGGATCGCCGGGGTGGTGCGCAATCGCGCCGGCCAGTATCTGCTTCTCAGACGCTCTGCAGATCGAGATTTCAACGCCGGTGTCTGGGAGTGTGTTACCGGGAGAGTCAACCAGGCAGAAGGCTTCGAAGACGCCCTGCACCGGGAGGTGATGGAGGAAACAGGGCTGCAGGTGCACATCGATCTGCTCATTGGGCTGTCTCACTTCTATCGAGGTACGCCCGTCGCTGCCAATGAGCTGCAAGGCGTGGTCTTTGGCTGCTCGATCGACGGCGACGAGATCGTTCGCCATGGTTCCGAGCACTCCGAACACCTGTGGGCCCACGCACCAACCGCTCTGCAGATGCTGACGGCGCCGGACGCGGGCACACGGTGGTTGCGACAGACCATCGAGCGGGCGGAGTTGCTCTACTCCGCTCTTCCGCCGACATGGCCAGCGGCCCATGCCTCGGGTGTCACGTTGGCTGCAGATGGGCGGTCGGAGGATTGATCATGAGTACAGCAGATCCAGCACGAGACCGGTCACCGGTCACAATCGGCACGCGCCGCGAACTTTTCGTCGACTCGCTGTTGATCGAGGCGCTGAAAGGCGCGACGCTGCAGATGCACGCCCCGCAGCCACGGGAAGTCGTACTGCAGCACAATACACCCTGGGAGGGTCCATTCAGCCTGTATCACACCGTGATCCGGGATGGCGACCGATACCTGCTGTACTACCGCGGCTGGCGGCTGCCCGAGGAACCGGCCGTCTACTGCATGGCAGAGAGCGGTGACGGGATTCACTTCGAACGTCCGGAGCTGGACAGACATGCCTGGCAGGGCAGCAAGAGGAACAACATCTTCTTCGCCGAGGAACCCTTCACCCACACTTTCGCTCCCTTTCTCGATGACCGACCGGGTGTTGCCCGGGAACATCGTTTCAAGGCCCTCGCCCGCGATTTCCACGGAGAGCGCACGACCAGGAACTCGGTGTTGAATGCCTTTGTCAGCGCCGACGGCATCGATTGGCAACGGTGGGGCAACGAGCCGGTCCTTACCGACGGCGCCTTCGATTCGCAGAATGTGTCCTTCTGGAGCCAAGCGGAGGGCAAGTACGTCGCCTACTACCGCACCTTCATCGATAAGGACGCCTTCGCCTCCGGCACCACAGGGGCCACGACCCGGGTCCGACGGATCCGCTCGATCATGCGTGCCACCAGTGACGACTTTCGCACCTGGGAGCCGGGCGTGCTGATGGACTATCGCACCGGGGAGCGCCCCGCACCGGTGGAGGAGTTCTACATCAACCAGACGCGCCCCTACTTCCGGGCGCCGCACATCTACGTGGCCCTGCCCGCACGGTTCATGGATCGCCGCCCTGCCATCAGCGCCGAGGAAGCCGCCGCCATCGGCGTGCACGCGACCCAGTTGGCAGCGTGCAGCGACGCCTGCTTCATGACCGCGCGACCGGGCAACAACTGGTATGACCGCACATTCATGGAAGCCTTTGTCAGGCCACGGATCGGTGCCAGCCATTGGTCTGCCCGGTGCAATTATCCCGTCGACGGGGTCGTGCAGACGGGCCCGGATGAGATGAGCATCTACATCGCCGAACACTACGCCCAGCCCGGCAATCAGGTGCGGCGCTACAGTATGCGGCTGGACGGATTCTCCTCCGTGCACACAACCCATGGCGGCGGCGAACTGCTGAGCAAGCCGCTGGTATTTTCCGGCCAGGAGTTGGAGCTCAACTTCGCCACCAGCGCCGCCGGCAGTATGCGGGTCGAGATTCGTGATGCGGCAGGCAAATCGATCCCGGGCTACAGTCTGCGCGAAGCCATCGATGTGCCCGGCAACAGCATCACCGGTCGCGCCAGGTGGAAAAATGGCACGACTGTGGGATCACTGGCAGGCAGGCCGGTACAACTTCGGTTTGTGATGCGTGATGCCGATCTGTACAGCATGCGTTTTGTCGGCGCAGAATAGCTCGATATCGAGCCCGGGGACGGCGCCCACGGGTGTAGTGATCTTACACGAGACAGCGGGGCGCCAGGAGAAGCAGCGCAGCGAGGCGTTGAGGTGTTGGACGCGGCCAATCGCCCAACAGTGTCGGCAGTGGAAGAGGCGGCGCCGGTTTGATTGCAGTCAGTGCGCCGCGGATGACAGGCTGTACCGCGTCCAACGCCGCTCGCCCTGTTTCTCCAACACGCCTTCTGCGTGCAGCTTCTTCAGCAGGTAGGAAGCGCGCTGCAGGTCTACCGACAGCAGTTCCCGGCACTCAGTATTACTGATGCTGCCGTGCCGCCTGACTTGGGCCAGGATCTGCTCCTCAGGACGGTTAGATCCGTCTTCACCCAAGAGGCCACGGCTCGACAGCTCTGCCCTCCGTCCATCCCCCCCTGCCTCCCCTCCGCCGCTGCGAACCCCAGCGAAGCGCAGGTGCTCGGGACGGATTACGGCCCCCTGGCTCTTGATCAGCGCGTACTCGATGAGGTTCTTCAGCTCCCGCACGTTCCCCGGGAACGCGTGTTCTTCCAGCACGCGCAGCGCCTCACGGTTCATCCCCGGTGACTCGCGGCCCATCTCCTCGGAGAATTGCTGCAGGAAGTGATCGACCAATAGCGGAATGTCCTCCCGCCGCTCGCGTAAGGGCGGCAGCGTCACGGCGAAGCCCGCCAGCCGGAAGTAGAGGTCCTCCCGGAAACGATCCTGTCCGATCAGCGTGGTCAGGTCGCGGTTGGTCGCGGCCACAATGCGCACATCCACCGGCCTCTCCTGCGTCCCACCGAGGGGTGTCACCTGGCCTGTCTCCAGGGTGCGCAACAGCTTGGCCTGCAGATCCTGCGGCAGATCGCCGACCTCGTCGAGGAACAGGGTGCCCTGGTCGGCCTGCTCGAAGTACCCCCGGTGGGTGTCGTGGGCGCCGGTGAAAGCACCCCGCATGTGGCCAAAGAAGCTCGATTCGGCCAGATTGCCCGGGATGGCAGCGCAGTTTACGGCCACGAAGGCTCCCTTCGTCCGTGAGCCGCCAAAGTGGATGGCCCGGGCGATCCCCTCCTTGCCCGTGCCACTCTCGCCGGTGACCAGCACCGAGACGGAGTGCGCCTGCCGCAGCAGTTCGATCTCCTCGAGCACGGCCTGCACGGATGGGCTCCGGCCGATGAAACCGGACACGCCGTGGCGCTCGTTCCCCAACTGCGACAGGTGGGAGACTCGATCCGCCAGTTCATCGCGCTCGCTCATGAGTCGCTCGCGCTGCTCGATCTCGTCCTGGAGGGCTCGATTCTTTTCGGCCAACTGGCGAGCTTGCTCCACCAACTCCGCGCTCTTCGACACGATCTCACGCAGCAGCCCCACCCGCTCCAGCTGGGTACGGATGCGGGCCAGCACCTCTTCTTTGCGGTAGGGCTTGATGACGTAGTCGACGCCGCCGCTGCGCAAACCCTCGACGACGTTGTCAACGTCTCCGCGGGCTGTCAGGAAGATGACGGGGATGGACCGCGTCGCGTCGTCCTGCCGAAGTCGCCGGCAGACCTCAAAGCCGTCCATCCCCGGCATCGTCACGTCGAGCAGGATCAGGTTGGGTCCAAAGCGCGTC
>CALFPI010000086.1 GCA_937919035.1 uncultured Gemmatimonadaceae bacterium | reverse complement strand
GACCCGTCGTGGGGCCATGCCCCAGCACACATGCCGGCAGAGCTTCGCCCCTTGTTCCGGCTGGATCATGACAATATCCACTACAAGACGGGCCGGAAACCGACAGACGGCGCCGACAAGGGTGGGGCGCTCCACGGCGGCCCGGACAGCTTTCATATCACGTGCGTGTATGAACTCAAGACCGTCGACCCAGGTGACGGGGGCTTCGGGTGTGTCGTTGGCACACATAAGCCGGCCAATGAGCAGAAACTGCTGAGCATCGACGGCGACTGGCGGCGGAACTGGTGCGACACGGAGTGGACGTCAAAGCTGCCGAACTGGGATGAAGATGTGCCGGTGCACCGCGTCGAGGCCAAGGCTGGGGACTGCATTCTGTTCACTGAGAAGCTCAAACATGGAACGATCCCGTGGGCGGGGAGCGGCGAGCGCCGCACGCTGTTCTACAAGTACGTGCCTTTCGGCATGCACCACGGCGACGTCGCCTACGACACCAACGACCCTGAACTCACTGAGCGGCAGAAGCGGATTTCGGAGTTCTCGCCATGCTGGTTCAATGAACCACGGCAGGACAGGGACTACTCCGCGAACCCTGCGCTCACAAAGCTCCATCCGCTGACGTGTGTGGAGAGTGACGCGAGTGTGTTACTGCCAGGCATGTCGCCGCCGCACATCCGGCTGACGGATCAGACCAGGGCGATGCTGCTGAGCCGGCAGAGCTAACGCGATGACAAACGCGAAGTTGCTCTGGCGCCGGGGCGCATCGACCAGACGGCGTTTGACGAAGATCCGAGACAAACGTGTGTGCCGCCAAGGTGGCTGCGGCTCTTGACGTTCCGCCGCTGCGTCTTGCACCGGAGGTTGCATGCGCTCTATCCTGCTCAAGATCCACCTCTACGCCGGGCTGTTGTGCTCGAGTTATCCGATCATCTTCGGCGTCAGTTCGCTCCACTTCAACCACCACTTCGTTGAGCCCGGCCATACGCCGAACCGTCCGCTGAAGGCCTGCAGGAACCGCTGTCGCCGATGATGGCATTCAGCGGCGAGGGCAGGTCGTGCGACGTGCGGCGCAGGAAATGGGACTTGTTGAGATTTGCCCGCGCGGCCTGCTCGTTGGCGCTCTGCCAGAGCGCGGTACCAGCAGCGTGATGCAATCGTCCTGGGGTCTGGCCTCGACCAACCGTGGTCAACTCGGTTTGCCGCAACATCAGTAGCTTCCGCCATCGCTACGGCTCTGCGCACAACCTCTGCGTGCGACACCTGCCATGCAGCGGCCAGTCTTCGCAGACGCATGGCAGTCGCCGGCCGACGTCCTGTCGCTCAGGCAGGGCCACCGCCGGGGACTCGGTCTGGCTGTTGCCCCTGTCGCGGACGAATCAGTGAAATCAGTACAGCTTGCACGTATGTGGCCGGGTCGGTGAGGACGAAGGCGACCCAGTTTGGTTGTCAGTGGATCGCATCCAACTCGACGAAGGGACCTCACACGAGCGGATCGTCGCTGCGATACTTCTCAAGCACCCTCGCCTGCTCCACTTCGACCGCACTCAGAGGCAGGGGCCCCAGGGCCTCCATTGCGTCGGTCAGGGCCTGCCAGGCGTCGGTCGACATGTTCTGCCGAAGCCGCTGCAGCAGACGAGGGCTCGCAGCCTTGAGGGCGACTGCGAGTCGGTCACGACCAAGACGGCAGATGACCTGCTGAATCTCGTGATCTTCAAGTTCAGCGAGGTCCTCGAAGGTCCGCACGGGGCGCAATTTGCCGAGCTCAGCTTCCAGTGTCGTCCAGTCCGCATACCCGTAGTCGGCGGCCACGATCTGCTGTGCTTCGTCCAGGGTGACGCCGACGTGAGAGATGTCGGCATTGGCGAGCTTGGCCACACGCGGCAGGCCACGTCGGATGCGGTCCATAGCCCAGCCCTCGCCGCGACCGACCATCCACAGAAACCACTCGGCCTCCGCCTGGACATTGGGCAATCCGGGGCGGATGAAGAGCGTCGCCCGGGGCTTGTGTCCTGCTGGCGCACCAGCCTCTGTCAGCACCTGCTTCCAGTTGCTGAAGCCCCGCTCCACGGCGATGACGTGCTGGACCTCCTGCAGCGTCACACCTGCAGCAGAGACATCCACTGCGGCCGTGGCGGACAGTCGCGGCAACGCTTTCTGAATCCGCGCCGCACTCTCGAGGTCACCCGTCATCAGCTGCTTGTGCAGACCTTTGGCCTGCTTCTTCAGGTTCTCGACGTTCGGCTGAGGTGCCATCATCTGTGACAACCTAGACGAAGGCGTCGTCACTCGACGCGTCCTTGAACTTGTTGACGATCTGCAGCTGCACCATTTCAACCTCGGACAAACGCATCGGGCCGAGCCACTCCATGTACTGCGTCAGGGCTTCACGCTCCTGAGCGGACATGTTTCCGAGAACCTTGTCCTTCAAAGGTTCGGTGGCCGCTTTGAGCGCGATGGTGAGGTCGTCACGACCGACCCTGGCGATGATCTCTTTGACCTGATCATCGTCGAGACCGGTGATGTCCTCGAATACTCTGAGATGAATGGGGGTAGGCATGACAGGACCCTCTCTCGTTATCGCCTGGGCTCGCTCTCTGACAGGCGGAAAGAAGGTGAAACCCTTCGTCCTGCGGGTTGGGTGGGCATGGCCCTTCTCGCGAGCTGAAGGCGCCCCAAAGCGCCCTGCCTGTAATCTACCCAAATCGCTCGCCCGGTTTCAATCGAAAAGTCACTTGCCTGTCAATAATCATTCTGAGCCATGGAAGAGCAGTTCGAGAATCGCCCGGTTGCGTGGTGGAATGTGTAGATCCCTCCGCCTCAGACCGTTCCGTACATCCACCTCGGTGCACCTCTCCTGCTTCATATACCAGTAGATGGCCTGATCATTCTGGTGCCCCAGGGTCTTGCCGATCACACGAAAGAAGCTGAGCAAGAGGGACTCTTCCTCAGTAGTTGGAACCTCGGTTGCCTGTTGGTTGGTCTTCGCCTGCTGCGCCCATGCCTGCAACAGGCCGATCGCCGACGAGCGGATCGTATTACGCGTCTGGTCGCGATCACTCACCTGGGCGATGATCTCCTCACAGATCGGGCGGGCGATATCCGGCATGGCTTTCACCTTGCCGATCATCTCGTCGTAGCGTTCGGAGCGATCCATCCGCAGGAAGATCCCGGCGAGCAGGGACAACAATTCGGGATGATCGGGATCGTGCGCTCGCAGATCATCGAATTGCTTCAGGCGCGCCCGTACGCGTTGTGGATCGAAGGACTGGCGGGCCGGATCATCTGGCACCCACTCGCGCAAAACATCGATCTGCTCACGCAGATTCTCCTTGAAGATGACGTTGTCGTCGCCGAGCAGAGCGCGCAGCTGCTCCAGGATCTCTGCGTGGTAGCGGGGGTGACGATCCAGCTTGCGCAGGATGTTGCCCATGAAGTGGGTTTCGAAGTCGGCTGCTGTCGGGTCCATGTCGAAGAAGTGTCGGAAGAACAGCAAGGCCAAACCCTTCAGCAGGGCTTCATCCTGCTTCGTGTAGAGCAGGGCGGACTCGACCTCGATGGTCAATTGCATCGCATCCGAGGTGGCAGCAAGCACGATCAATCGCAGGACCGTGAATTTCTTGCGGCGGAAGGGGAGCGCGTCGAAATCTTCGCAGGCGCGGTTCAGTGTTGCCAACTCCCCTGGATCCAGGAGGAAATTGAAGTCGTAGCCAATCCCGCCGACGGCGTCGCCGCCCTGACTCGATAGTGCCGAGAGTTTCCTGCTGAACTCCTTCGTCGGATAGTAACCGGTGCCGTAGTAACGTTCCGCCGACCAACCAAGGCGCAGATATCCCCGGATTCCTGGCTCGCCCCGCCCGATGAGCAAGTCCATCAGTGCATCGGTCCTGATCTGCGAGCCGGCGCCAAAGCGTGCCGCGTCAACCAGGTCGTGGAGCAGGTCGTCGATTGTCTCCGGCTCCACCGGCAGACCGCGCAGCAGCGCGACGCGGAAAGCGGCCGGATGGATGACATCGCGATCGATGCTGTAGATCGTGGGATAGTTGTAGGCTGCAGTGATGTCGTAGAGTTTGTTGCTCGCCCAGGTCCGTTCCTGCTCTTCATCGTAGATCTCGTCGGCCAGATCATACGGGTCCGTATCGAGGACGGCCCGACGGAAGCGGAAGAAATCAGCCTTGTAGTGCTCGAAAAAGTGTTCGAACTCGTTGTCCTTCGTCAGCTCGTTCTGCTTGCGGTGCCGGTTGAGTCGGTCAAGGGTGCTGCGCACGTAGGCGCGTCCGATGGTGTAGTGTTCGTGCAGGTGCTGCTGACATCGACGGATCAACTCGACGATCAGCAGATAATCGAGCAGGGCCCACGATTCCTCGATGATGATCTCGGAGATCGCCCAGTAGTCATAGCCTTTCTGGCTTGCCTCATGCAGGGCCAGTTGCGGCATGTAGATCGTTTTGCGCGTCCTGCCCGTATGAAAGGACTGGTGCTCGCGAGCGTGATGGAAGACGAGCAGATCATCGGATCGCACCAGGGTGATGGAGACACCATTGGCCAGCAATGCATCCACGAGGTAGTCGGGTAACTGGCGCACGGCGCCGTAGAAGAACCGCACCAGATCGTGACCGGCGTGGAATCGTCCGAGGCGCTCGTCATCCTCGATCAGAACGCCGTCCCGCAGACGATTCTGCTGCCCGAAGATGATCGTCTTCGGCAGCTGGCGCAGCGCCTCGTTGACCTCTGCATGGGTGATGTCCCCCTCACGCAGACCCGAATTTGGTCGGGCGTCCCCATTGGGTGGAGGCGGGGGCGCCGCGGTCATTGCGGCACTCCGAGCCTGCGTCGGATCACTTCCAACAGTGTCACACTTTACCCCGCCACGAAGGAGAAGTCGGATCGTATGAAGGCAAGGGACTTGCCGTAGCCGGACTCGCCGCACCATAATGGCCATGTGGCTGCCCTGCTGCAACCTGCCGGCCGTCGCCGCTGCGCAGTCTCGCCGGTGCAGGCGCCGATGGCCCAGGATGACACGTTTTCAGGAGATTTCGGATGAAACTTGCAATCACATCGGTCATGTTACCCCGCTGGGATCTGGCGCAGACCTTCGACAAGCTCGCCGCGTATGGCTATGAGGGCGTCGAGTTGCGCGTCCGGGACAATCCCGAGGCGACGGATGTCGAGCCTTCCTTCTGGGGACGTCATCGCGCCGATGTGAGTCCCGCCAACATCCTGGCACGGGCCGACGAGATCCGTGCAACCGTCGAGCGTACAGGTCTTGCTGTGATCGCCTTCGCGCCCCGCGCCAGCATCGGTGAGGACAGCCTCATCGACCACCTGTTCGAGGCTGCCCGAACGATCAATGCCGACAACCCGCCGATGATCCGCATCGGCGCGCCCCGCCACGATCGCACGCAACCCTACATGCCACAGTTTGATGAGGCCCGGGCGGGCTTCGCCAGAGTGGCGGATCGGGCCCGGTCTGCGGGCGTCAAAGTCCTCTACGAAATCCACGTGGGGACCGTCGCCGTCAGTTGCTCACGTGCGGCCGAACTGCTGCGGGATCTGGATCCCCAGCACATCGGCGCCATCTACGATGTGCCGAACATGATTCGCGTCGGCATTGAAGACACGAAGATGGGCATGGAGTTGCTGGGTCCTTACCTGGCTCACTGCCATATCGGCAACGGCATCCCGGTGGCAGACAAGCAGGCGTTGGAAGGCTCAACGGATCGGCAGGATTACTCGTGGGCCTTCTCTGATCTGCGGCGCGGTGTGGCCAACATCCCACAGATCATCCAGGATTTGAAAGACGTCGGCTACGACGGCTACGTTTCGTTGGAAGAGTTCGGATCCGGTGACGATGATGAGAAGGTCTCGGGTCAGGGCGCATATCTTCGGCATCTCATCGACGGGTAGGACTTTCAGTACACTCACTATCACTCCAAGGACGACGAATGCCTGGCTCCGTGCTGGTTGATGAACTGTTTCAGGGACATGTCGAGCTGCAGCGAGGTGAAGGCTGGGTCAAGCCGTGGCGTCTGCCCTACAGTCGCCGGGCGCTGTTTCCCTCGCCGGACGAAGGACTGCTCACCCGCGCCGAGACAACAAGTGGCGTACGCCTGCGTTTTGCCACCGAGTCACGGCAAGTTCGCCTGTCTTTCCAGCCCTTGCCGACGACGGAGCCTGCCGCCGGCCGGGCGGGGTTTCATTTTGATCTGACCATCGGCGCTGATCTCGTGCAGAGTGTCTCGGTTGCACCCGGTGGTGACGAGGCCCTCTTCGCCGACCTGCCGGCGGGTGACAAGATCGTCGAGATCTGGCTGTCCCAGGAGATCCCCGTAGCGCTGACCGGCCTGAAGGGGGATGCCTCCTGCCGCCCGGTAGCAGAGGATCGACCCCGGTGGGTCACCTACGGCAGTTCACTGACGCACTGTGTGCGGGCCCACAGCCCGGCACGCACCTGGCCGGCACTGGTGGCACGCCGGCGGGGGTTGCACCTGACCAGTCTTGGTTTTGGTGGCCAGTGCCACCTGGATGCCATGGTGGGCATGATCATCGCTGACCTGCCGGCCGACTACATCACACTGAAGCTCGGGATCAATACGATCAGCGGATCGCTGTCGGCCCGCTCCTATCCAGCGGCGGTTGTGGCGCTGGTGCAGATCATCCGGCAGAAGCATCCGGACACACCGATCGCCCTGGTTTCAGCCATCGGCTACCCACCACGCGAGACCGATCCCAATCCGGTGGGTTACACGATCGGCGCCCAACGCCGCGATATGGAGGACGTGCACGGACGGCTGCAGAGCCTTGGTGACACGAATCTGATCTACGTCAATGGCCTCGAGGTCTTCGATCTGGATCTGATCGCGCGCTACACCGAAGACCAGTGTCATCCGGATGGGGATGGGATCGAGATTCAGGCGGAGAACTTTGATCGCGCCGTGATGGACCGGCTGCTGACGTGAGGCGATGTCAGGGCTGCGGCGGCACAACGCGGGTGAAGCGGGCGCAGGGACATGCTTCCGTCAACCTGTGTATCTTGTGAAACTGTTGCACCAGACATCCCCATTGGCAGTACACGCAGAAGGCGACTGGCAACATGGCACAGACGACGAAGGCACATGTCCTTCTCGTTGACGACGAGCATCTGGTGCGCGAGACGCTGGAGCGGATGATCCAGCGTGCCGGCTACGAGGTCACGGTCGCCGACAGTGCCGAGGCGGCCCTCGTGCTGGCCGGGCAGCAGGCCTTCGATATCCTGCTGACGGACGTGTATATGACCGGAGCGCCGGGGGACGAGCTGGTCGTCGAAGTGCTGCGTCTGCAGCCCGATATACTGCCCCTGATCATCACCGCTTACCCCGATATGGACCTGGCGATCCGCTCGGTGAACCACGGCGCGCGCCGCTTCCTGGTGAAGCCTGTGTCCATCGATGCTCTGCAGGCGGCGCTCGATGAGGTGCTGCAGCAACGCCAGCAGGAACTGGTACGGGAACGCCGTCGGCTCATTGACACATTGCTGGGGCTGCAGGAGGAGGCAGGTGAGCAGTTCGATCTGGCAGCCGCTCTGGGCCGCACCATCGATCAGGATCAGGGCGACCGTGACAGCCGATCGGACCAACGGATCCTGATCCTGTGTGAGTCCCTGCATGGCGACGGCGAACATCTGCGCACTGCAGAGCGGTACCGGCATTTCCGCACGATCTATCGGGCGCAGAAGGCGTTCAACGGACAATTGCAGCGATCCGGCAGTAGCGCTTCCATTCGCCTCGCCGTCATCTCCCGGGCGGCGGATCTGCATCTATGCCTGCAGGAGCACGGCGATCGGGTGCACTCCGTCATCATCGGTCCCAACTTCCATCGCCAGTCGGCGGATCTTGTGCGGCTCCTGGCCGCCTCACGGCCCTATCGCACCGTTCTCTGCCACGCCCCCGAAATCGCCGATTTTTCCTGGGCTGAATTCTGCAAGATGATGACGGATCTGCCCGTCTCCGGATACCGGTCGTCGGCCAGCAACGAAGAGACCGTCACCTTCTGGGCCGATTACTTCACGCACCAGGTACGAGGTGATCTGCGCTCAACGACGGTGGTGCCCGATGCCGCTACGGACGTGGGGATGCTGTCGACCGCTCGCCGGGCCCTCGCACGGGACCCTATCGGGATGGGACTGTTGCCCGCATTTCCTGATGTGTGCCATCGTGTGACGGAGGCGATTGATGAGGGTGCGGGCTTCGAGCGGGTTGCCGAAATCGCCGCTCTCGATGGTCCACTGCTGACAACTCTGGTGCATCGGGCCAATGCCGCCGCCTATGGTTCCAAGCGCATTGAGTCGGTCGTGGCGGCGCTGTCAACGATCGGTACCGCCGAAACAAAGAAGCTGCTCCTCGGCCGAGCCATGGGGCAGATCGTCCGGCGCCTGCAGCAGGCGGGCTTCAGCAATCGAGACTTTTTCCTGCACTCGGCAACGGTCGGCTTTGTCGCCCAGTTGTTGAGCTGCAACCCGGATGATCCCGCCGAAGTCAGCGCCCTGCCAGCGGGACTGCCGCCCTATGTAGCTGACCTGATGCGCACTTTTGGCCTGTGGCAGCCCCTGGCCTGCCCACCGGGGTACGATGCCTTTGCGGCGGGCATACTGCACGACATCGGCAAGGTCGCGCTGGCCTCGAGTTATCCGGACGCTTTCCCGCAGATCGTCCACGAGATCCAGCGGCGCCAGTGGCAGCAAGGCAGTCGTGGCGCCGAACGTGTCGTCACCGGCGAACTCAACCACGCCGCCCTTGGTGCGGCCCTGCTGGAGAACTGGAAAATCTTCCCGGGCCATATCGCCTCGACTTGTGGGCATCACCACGTCGATGCTGCCAGCCCGGTACAGACGGTCCTTGTGAGTCTGGCCAACTGCCTGGCGAAAGGTATACATCCCTTTCCATCACAGGCCCGGATGCCACAACCGCAACGGGAGCAGTTTCTCGGCCTGTCCGAGCTGGACACCTCTGCGTATCAGCAGAATCCTCTCGTGGCGTCCTGCCATACACTGACCAACGCCTTTGAGGGACAACGCAAGACCGTAGGTCTCGACGCTGAGGAGCGTGACACAGAGCACTATCACCCGGGCACGATCGCCATGTTGGTGGAGCAGGCGCGTGACACCGTGCGCGCGGATGACCGGCAGTATCTTGGTCTGCTGCTGAACCAGAACCCGGAATTCGTTGCTGTCGCCGCCCGCTGCGGGGTACCGCCGGAAGACCTGATTGCTCTCGGATTGCTGCTGCAGCGTCCCATCACTGCATTCGTCGCCGATCTATTGCGGCTCACTACATCCGCGGACCCCATCGTGCGCCGCGCGATGGCTGCCTGAGCCGCTAACCACAACAACTTTGCGATCTGCCTGGCCGGTCCTATGGGGTCGACCATTAAGAGGGGAGTCCACGTTTGGGACGTTTCAGTCTGCAACAGTACGGGATCACAGTGGAAGATGTGGACCACAATCCCCCGGTGGCACAACTATATGCCGATTCGATCCGCGCCGATGCCCGCTCCGTCATCGCCGAATCAGGGGCCTTGATCTCCTATTCCGGGGCCAAGACCGGGCGCTCGCCGCTCGACAAGCGGGTCGTGGAACATGGCGAGAGCCGGGACGAAGTGTGGTGGGGGCCGATCAACATTCCTATCTCGGACGATGCCTTCCACATCAATCGCGAGCGTGCCGTCGACTATCTCAATACGCGGTCACGACTGTATTGTGTGGATGCCTTTGCCGGTTGGGATACCGCCACCCGAGTACGTGTGCGCGTGATCTGCGCGCGCCCGTACCACGCGCTCTTCATGCATATCATGCTGATCCGCCCAACGGGTGCTGAACTCGACAGTTTTGGTGAGCCCGACGTGGTCATCTTCAATGCCGGACAGTTTCCCGCCAACCTGCACACCACAGGGATGACGTCGAAGACGAGTGTCGATCTCAATCTTGAGTCACGGGAGATCGTCATTCTCGGCACCGAGTACGCTGGCGAGATGAAGAAGGGCGTCTTCACGTACATGAACTATGCCGCGCCCAAGGCCGGTATCCTGTCCATGCATTGCTCGGCCACGGCGGACCGCAACACGGGGCGCACGTCGATCCTGTTCGGCCTCTCCGGGACAGGCAAGACGACGCTGTCTGCCGACCCCCGGCGCCTGCTCATCGGAGATGATGAGCACTGCTGGTCTGATGCGGGGATCTACAACATCGAAGGCGGCTGCTATGCGAAGGCGATCTTCCTGTCACCCGAGTCGGAGCCGGAGATTTTTGAGGCCCTGCGCTACGGTGCGGTCCTGGAGAATGTGATCTATAACGGGCAGACCCATGGCGTCGACTTTACCGATGCATCGATCACGCAGAACACACGTGGCGCCTATCCGATCGAACATGTTGCCAATGCCACCATCCCCTGTGTCGGTGACCATCCCGCCGATGTGATCTTTCTGACGTGTGATGCTTTCGGTGTACTGCCACCCGTGGCCCGGCTGACACCGGAAGAGGCCATGTATCACTTCATCAGTGGCTACACGGCCAAGGTGGCGGGGACCGAGGTGGGCGTCACCGAGCCCGAGGCCACCTTCTCGCCCTGTTTCGGCGGGCCCTTCCTCGTCTGGCATCCGGACAAGTACGCAGCGCTGCTGGCTGACAAGCTGCGGCAGCACGGCTCCAACGTGTGGCTCGTCAACACGGGCTGGACGGGCGGCGCCTACGGAACCGGACAACGCATGAAGCTCAGCCTGACGCGGGCCATCATCAATTCCATCCACAGTGGCATGCTGGCAGGGGCGTCGACACGCACCGATCCGGTCTTTGGCTTTGAAGTCGTGACGCAGTGTCCCGACGTCCCCGATGATGTGCTATGGCCGGAGAATGGCTGGCCCGACAAGGCTGCCTATCGGGCAGCGGCAGAACGACTCAAGGGGCTCTTCGAGGACAATTACAGGCGCTTCTCGTCCTGAAAGCGGAAGATGGCCGCACGGTAGAGGCCGCGACGATAGAGCACGTGCAGCACTGTGTTCCACAGACAACCCAACCCATAGCGTATGCTGCGCCGCAGGCCGATGCTGGAAGCCTCGGCGAAGTACTTGGTCGGGCACGTGACCTCGGCAATGCGGAAGCCGCAGATGTCGATCTGCATGAGCATCTCATTGTCGAAGAGGAAGTCGTTGCTGTTGTGCTCGAAGCTCAGCGACTCCAGCACCTGGCTTGTGAAGGCACGATAGCCGGTGTGATACTCCGACAGCTTCATGCCGGTGAACAGGTTCTGTACGAGCGTGAGCAGCCGGTTGGCGATGTATTTGTAGCGCGGCATGCCGCCCTTGATGGCACCGCCACTGAGGATTCTTGAGCCGAGGACGACGTCGAACTCGCCCACGGCAAGGGCGCTTGCCAGCACCGGAATGAGCCGGGGGGTGTACTGGTAGTCGGGGTGCACCATGACGATGATGTCGGCCTGCAGTTCGAGGGCCGCAGCGTAGCAGCTCTTCTGATTGCCACCATACCCCAGATTGCGCTCATGGCGGATGGTGTGCAGGCCGAGTTCGGTGGCCAGTGCCACCGTACCATCCTGACTGTGATCGTCGACGAGGACGATCTCGTCGACGATCTCTCGATCCACCTGGCTGACGGTCTGCGCCAGCGTTTTTTCCGCGTTGTACGCGGGCATGACAACAACGACCCGTTTGCCGAGAATCATGCCGCCGCCTCGTGATCTGCCACGCGCGACCAGATCAGCGCCGCCAGCAGGCAGAGCTGTACGAGATAGTAATAATTCATGAACGCATGTTTGCTCAGGATTAGGGTCAGCAGCATCGCGAATCCCATGCCGGCGAAAAAGCGCCAGACCCGTTGGCTGTCGCAGGGCGAAGACTCTGCGTCGCTGGGGCGCAAGGCACGGATCCCCGTTGCAGCGCCGACGAGAATGCCAACGAGGGAAAGCCAGGAGGGCAGCGGCGAAAACTCAAAGAAGTGCACAAGGTAGGCCGACAGGGTCATGGATCCGGGACGGAAGGGCGTCAGCATATGGAAGATGGCGACGTCATTGATCAGGGCCCGTGCATCCCACACAAGGAACACGCCGTAGGTTGCTACGCTGATCGCAAAGACGGCGACGAGTCGGGCTCGACCGAGGCGTCGCCACAATCCCCATAGCATTGGCAACAGCACCACCATCGTCTGTTTGAGCGCGAGGGTGAAGCCCGCCGCCCAGAGCGCCGCCATGGGTTGCCGCCGGGCGAGGAAGAAGGACATCAGGCCGAGGCCCAGGGCGACGCTGGGATCGGTCCAGGCCTGTTCACTGACGAAAGGGGCATGGGGCATCCACAAGAACAGCGCCGCAAGGATGATGGCTTCCGTCACCGGCAGCAGGCGTTGCCGGGCCGTGGCGAACAGCAGGGCTGAGGCGGCGACATGGCAGGCGATCAGCACCCAGCGTACGTCCCTGAGCATATATCCCAACAACGCGAACAGCAGTGACAGGGGCGGATAGGGGTAACTGTCCGGTATGCCGCTGGGGTAGAACTCGGCACCTCCGTAGACGTTGGTAAAGGTGATGGCGTAGGGATTGATGCCAAAGAGCAGACTGCGAGCCGCCTGCGTCTGGAAGATGATGACGTCGATGAGGGGTGACGGTGAAGCGATGGGAACCAGCAGGAACAGCAGCAGCGCCGGCACCAGGGGCAGAATCACAAGGGTGATCTGCAGGCGCAGGGACAGCTTGTTGCGCAGGCGCTGGGAGGCGAACAACAGCACCGGCACAGCCAGCACGAGAGCGCTGCCGGTGATGATGCTCAGCGTCGGACGCCAGTCCGCAGATGAAAAGACCAGCAGGTGCCGACCGGCATTGGTGGCGAAGACGTAGACGAAGGCGCTGGGCAGGGCGACCTGCCAGGTGGGGAAACCACCGGCCGAATTGCTGGAGTCGCGCCAATCCTTGCCCAGCAACAGCACCGCAGGCAGTCCCGCCAGGACAAAGGCGAAGCAGATGACGCCGATGTCGCTGAGGTTTCCCCGCGAGAAGGACAGACCCCGCGAGGCGATCACGACGATGGCCAACAGGGCGGCACTGCGGTGGGAAGCCGGAATCTGGTGCATCCAATGAAGAAAGCCCGCAGGCAGGTCATCGTCCAGCCTGCTATCTTCCAAGGTCATGCCTCGACCCGGACCCGTAACCGCCCTGCTCGGGCGAATCTTCGCTACAGACAGCAGGTGCCTCTGGGTACTGGCGGCCTGCTCTTTTGTCCTGGTCCGCTTCTACCTCGCTCGAGGCGGTGTCAGCTGGGCGGGGGACGGCTCGTTGCATCTGACCTACGCGGCGCTGGCAGCCCAGTCGATTGCCGCCGGGCAACTGCCCATCTGGACCAACTACTTCGCTGCCGGTTCACCCTTTCTGCAGTTCTACGGGTTTGCCTTCTACTATGTCGTGGGTCTGCTCGACCTGCTGCTGGGCGATCTGAACCTGAGCGTGAAACTGGTTCTCGCCGCAGGGCATGTGCTGTCCGGACTGACGATGTTCGCCTTCCTGCGCGTTGCCCTGCGTTCGCGGTCGGCCGCCTTTCTCGGTGGACTCGGTTTCGTGTTGACCTTCTGGCACACGCAGCACGTCGTCATCATGGGGCGGTTGCCCTTGTCTCTGTTCTACGCCTGCCTGCCGCTGCCGTTCTGCTTCTTCGAGCGTGCCAGGATCCC
>CALFPI010000085.1 GCA_937919035.1 uncultured Gemmatimonadaceae bacterium | reverse complement strand
CCACGATGGGGGAAGAAGTTGTGCGGTGTTTCGTGGGGGCCGCTGACATTGCCGTCGGCGTCGAGCGGGTAGGCGCGCAGTTCACGTGGGTCGTCGCCGTGGGCGCTCTCGGCGACATACAGTGTGCCGCCGTCGCGGGTGATGAGAATGCCGTTGGGTTTCTTCGTGTCGAAGGTGACGCGGGTGATGGTCCACTCATCCCCTTTTGGGTCCAGACGGTAGACGGATTGGTGGTCGAGTTCCATGTCATCGACGCGGCTGCCGTAGCGTGGGTCGGTGAAGAAGATGCGTCCCTTGTGATCGAAGGCCAGATCGTTGGGACTATTGAGCCGCTTGCCCTCAAAGTGACCGGCCAGGACCCGACGTGTGCCATCCTCGCCGTAGCGCGCAATGCAGCGCCCGTCGCCACCGCCCTCGCAGGCGTGCAGCACGCCGCCGCGATCGAACATCAGGCCATTGGCCTCATTCGTCCCCGTACGGAATTCATCTGTGGTGCCCGTGGCGGGATTGTAACGCAGCAGGCGGCTGTTGGGGATGTCGGAGAATATCAGGCCACTGCCGTCCCACGCCGGGCCCTCGGTGAAGTCAAAAGGGCCCGCTACCTGCTCAAACTGCCAATCACTCATATCCCAGCCTCGATATCTGTTTGGCTATCTGTTGCGTTGCTTTTCAGCAGCTGCTGCACCGTCACGAGACTGCGCTCAATGGCGTCAGCCGGATCCGGCAGGTCGCTCTTCATCTCCAGGCTCACCGGGCCCGTGTAGCCGACATCATCGAGTACCGTGAACAGATCGGCGAGGGACTGCCGCGTCTGCACGCCATCTGTCAGGGCCAGGTGCAGGTCGCTGATGCCATCGTTGTCATCGAGATGAACGTAGCCCAGACGGTCGCCGGCCGCCGTGAGTGCCGCCCGCGGATCTTCCTGTGACATCTGCGCGTGACCGATGTCGAACAACAGGTAGAGGTTGGCGTGCTGCAGGCGCCGCAGGAAACTCAGGGTTGCCGCCACCGTCGGCAGGGCGCTGCCCGGGAAGTGTTCGATGCACAGGCGAACACCAAGCTGTGCGCCGTGATCGGCAAGGCCCGGCAGCACAGCGGCATAGCGATCGAGGGAGTTGGCATCGACGCAAGCCTGGGGCACGATGTAGGCGCAATCCGCGCCGCATGCGGCAGCGTGGGTAAGAGCGTTCTCGATGTGTCGGCGTGCGGCCTCCACTGCAGCGGCATCCGTCGAATCGAGTGACGCCCCTTCGGGCAGTTCATGAGACGCGGCCACACAGCAGACGTCCAGCCCGAGGGCGGCCCGCCGCGACTGCGCCGTCGACGAGCGCAAGCTGCTCGGACGGATGTCGATGGCACGCAGTCCCATGGCATGCAGCCGCGTCAGCGCCTCGGCTTCAGGAGTCTCTATGGCCCAGGCACAACAGGAGATCGTCCGGCCCGTGGGGCTCATATCATCAACCTTCTGCCAACCAGTGGCGATACAGGGGTTTCACGTTGTCGCGTGTCTGGGAACCAGCCTTCAAGAAATTCGATCTCCGTGCCGTCATAGCGGGCGGCGGCAAGAAACTCCACGCCACGCTGATTGCCCCAGGCGTATGTCAGCCACAACTGGCCCTGCCATTGGCAGAAGTCGATATCGGAATTGTTGAGGTTTTCACCGACGGCGATGCGCTGGCGATCGGCGGCACTCAATGCGTCGTTGGCGATGCGACGGTCATCGTCGCTGGCGCGCAGTACCGGGTTGAGCGGGCTTGCCTCCCAATGAATGAGATCGCGGGAACGCACGACCCGTTGCTCGTAGCCTTCGTGTGCTTCCAGGTAGAAATTGTAGTACCAACCATTGGCGTACCGCAGACAATGGGGTGCCGTGTAGCGGTCCTTCGCATATGTGCATTCATCGGCTGTCGGTTCCTGCGTTTCCCAATCGACGAAGCGGAAGTAGCTGTCTCCCGTGTCGTTGGGACCATATCCGGGACGCACGTAGTCAAAACGATACAGCCGGTTGGCGAAGAGGACGGGATTTGTCTCGACGAGATCGCAGTCGAGGGTGCCGAGCTTGTCGATGCGGGGCTTCAAGGTTTGGCTGCCAGCGCAGGCGCTGCACCGAGCAGGCCGACAGCTCCCGTTATCTCCCGCCGCAGGCAGGCCAGTTGCGCGGAGACGCCGATGCCCTCCACCACACGTGTCGTGCCACCCGCATCGTGGTCGAAGATCTCCTCGGCGCCGTCGGTGAACCGTACCCGTACCGTCCAGGTTCCCTGAGCCCCGTGTATCATGGAGACGGCTTCCACACCGGCCACAGCCCCGTCGCGCAGCGGCTCCACAATGGCGGCAAAGTGGGCGCTGCGCCCCGAGCGGGTTACGTGCAGCAAAGGCACGCGATCCTCCACCGAGCCACCTACACCCGTGCCCACGAGCACTTCTACGGGGGCGCTGTCGTCAATGGTGACCTGGGTGCGGTCGGCGCCGACTGCAAAGGTTGCATGAACGGCGCCGTCACCGGAGCCGACGCGAGCATCCTGGATGTAGTCAAAGCCTGCTCCGTACCCTGCGACGTCTGCCGTCTGCGTCGCCTGCGACGATGTCACCACATCACCACGTTGATGGTAGAGCCAGTCGAAGGTGTGTGTGGCGCCGTCGGTGGCGTGCAATTCGTCGGCGATGAGCAGGTAGGAGGGCCGCTGCAGGAGCAGTCGACGGTGGACAATGCCGGGGTAGGCTGCCTCCGTACGGGCCACTGCCGCCGCCAGGTTTCCGTTATGCAGAAAAACTTCAGCGACGCCGGATGCGCCCTCTTGCGACATTCGATCCACGAGCACCGTGTTGTGACTGATCGTCGGGCGGTACCAGTCATGGTGTACGGGCAGCCGGTACGCCTGGCTCACGGCTCGTCCGGGATCGTGGGCCAGTTCCTGGCCCATGGCGAAGCTGACGAAGGAGAGTTTGTCGAAGTGACCATGAAATCCACCAAAGGGACCGAATGCAAGAACTGCACTCGCCGGTCCCGAAGGACCGTCAATGCGCAAAACGGCATGTCCCGGGCCCTCTTTCAACACACTGCCGACAGCAGACGACCCGAGGCTGGCAACCTGCGCCCGGCGCCCGTAGAGAACGGCGGCGAAGGAGAGCGTCTCCGTCAGCAGGGCGTGGAAGGCGGGATCCTGCCATTGATGCCAGGCGACCTCGAAGTTGGCGGCGGGGATTCTTGTTGTTGTGGCATCTCCGAAGCGTGGCAGGGTGCCGTCCACCATCTGGTAGTCGAGGGCAACAGTGTACATGTCGTGCACCTGCGGCAGACCGAACAGGTCGATGCCAAGACGTCGTGCTGTTTCGACGGTGCGCTCGATGGCGCTGAGCGTGTAGAAGTGGTAACTCCAGGAGTTCTCATACCACATGCCGCCCGGCAACACGGAGACACTCATCTGGTAGTAGAAGCCATTCTCCGGATCCAGCAGGGCCTGGCGGATGATATCGACGTCGCCCAGCAGCCCGCCCAAGTAGAGGAAGGCTGAGTTGTGGTAGGTCTGCCAGTTGCTTTGACCGGCATGGTGCGCATTGATGTTCTCGTACAGGGGCCGCAGCAGGCCGTCACGAATGGTCGCATGGTCCTGCGCCGATACGACGTCGCTCTGGCGGATCAGGTCATACGCTGAGGCGATCTCCCGAGTCCACGATGCCTCGTCCAGTGTCTGTTCGAACACGTGGCCACCGGATGCGCGCAACGGTTCGTCACGTGTGCCCTGATTGGCGCTGTGCAGTGGGTAGTCGAGGTAGCGCTGGCCATACCCTACGAGGATATCGCGGCTGCGCTGCGCGAAGGCGGCGTCACCGGTGATCGCATAGGCCCAGGCGTTGTGGTCAGCGTCGCGCGTCAGATCGTAGTGCTGCCGCTGATAGATCACCTGGTCGTACGGGTAACCGCTGTAGACCCTGTCACACTTCGGGCAGTGATGGTGCGTGTCATCCACCCTCTCGAGGGCAATCTGACAGACATCACACTGGTACCACTGGTTGTGCTGGCCGCCCTCCGGTGGAAACTGGATGTCCCCTCCGGTGGTCTTTTCGGCGGCTCGGACACGGCCGGCGACGGCATCGTACGCGGGACCCTGGCCAGCGTTCCAGGCGGCACGCAGGCGCGCAAGTTCGGTAGGGGTGCACGCCACCAGGGGCCAACCCGCAGGATCGGGCAGGAGAATCGTTTCGGCCGCTGGGATGTCCACATGATACGCGCTCATCGTTGTGCTGACTCCAGGGCTGGCGAGGAAGCAGAACAGGAATGCAGAAATGAGAGCCGCTCCGGTGCGCAGAGGTGCCACATGCCGCGCGGGCCGCATGTGGTTCCAGGAGACGGCAGAAAGCAGGCGGCATCGCCACCTGCTGGCGATGCCGCCTGGACCATCGAGGACCTGCTCAGGCGTCGGCGCGACGATCACCACGCTGATCCAGATAGCCGTGTAGCATGGTCAAGGCGATCGACTCCGAATAAATGAAGACGCGACGCATGTCATCCAGCAGATCCAGTTGCAGATTGCTCGCGCGGGCCGCGTCGGTGTTCTCATCCTGTAGCCGCTCGTAGTGCACTGTACGCGCCTGCCGCAACTGTCGCTCCAGTTCGGGCTTGGACCGTACGACCTGCCGCGCCAACTCCGCGTCGCTGGTATCGAAGGCGACCAGGGAAACAGCGAAATTGTTCAGCACCTTCTCCGAGTACGCCCCCAGTTCCTCGGCGCCAAAATCTTCACCGGGATGGGCGAACTGGCGCTTGCGCTCCAGCAGTGGCACAAAATCCTTGCGCAGCAACTCCTCCAGGTGGTCGAGACTCGTGCCAACATCGAGAAGCTGTGTGGCAAAAGTGGATTGCTCCTCACTGAGATTGCGCCGTGACACCTGGATCAGGTACGCATCGATCTGTTTGTCCATGGAGCGCGCCATCACGCCCCGGGAGGCAATGTCGTCTGCCAGGCGGGCGTCGTCGGTCATGAAGCTCGGCAGTACGGAGTCGAGGATCTCGCGCAGCAGGTTTCCCAGGCGCAACAACTCACCACGCGACTGTTCCAGGGCCACTGCCGGCATGGCCAGCAACGCTGGGTCCAGATGTACCGACGTCCACTCTGGATCCGCGCCCGTGACGATCTTGCGTTCCACGTCATGTTCGGGCACCAGCCGCTCGACAAGACGCGCGAACTGGGCGCCAAAAGGCAACAGCAGCAGGGTATTGGCGATATTGAAGATGGTGTGGGCGTTGGCAATCTGCCGCGGTGTTTCGGCGGCGAGCCGGGCCGTTCCCTGCAGATCACTCGATACCGGCGACATCTGCGTTACCAACCATACGAGCTGATCGATGAAGCCCACCCAGAGAAGCACACCGACGACATTGAACAGCACGTGCACGAGACTGGCGCGCAGGGCGGCGCGAGGTTTGCCCAACGAGGCGAGCAGGGCGGTAACGCACGTACCGATGTTGGCACCAAAGATCAGGGCGATGCCGGCGTCGATACCGATCAGGCCCTGGCTCGCCATGGCGATGACGACACCCGTCGTTGCCGACGAGGACTGCACCAGGCCGGTAAAGATGGCGGCGACGAGGATGCCGAGAGCGGGGTTGGCCATGTGCGCCATGAGGTCAAGAAAGGGCTGATACGTACGCAATGGCTTCATGGCGTCGCTCATGACACCCATGCCGAAGAACACGAGGCCGAGGCCCATGACCATGGCGCCGTATTGACGCTTGGTGTCACTCTTCGACAGAAACAGCAGCGCAAAACCAGCGGCGATCATGAGCAGCGCCAGCTCTGTCACTTTGAAGGCGATGATCTGTGCTGTCAGAGTCGTGCCGATGTTGGCGCCGAAGATGATGCCCACCGACTGAGATACAGAGAGGATCCCGGCGGTGATGAAACCGACGGTGAGAACCGTCGTCACCGAGGAGGACTGAATGACGGCTGTCACCATGGCGCCCGTGAGGGCACCCATGTAGCGATTGGTCGTCAACCGCGCCAGAACATCCTTGAGGCGGTCGCCGGCCAGGGCCTTGAGGCCGTCCGACATCTGCTCCATGCCGAAGAGGAACAACGCCAGGCCGCCCAGCATGCCCATGGCCATGGTCCACACATCCAGAGAGCCGCTCGCGGCGGCCTCGGCGCTGGCGGCCAGAGCCGCTGTCGGTATGAGTAGCAGGGCCAGACTGCGAGAGGTATTGCGCCAAGAGAGCATCATGGCCGTCTCCCTACGATGCGTCCCGCACCGACAGCACAGGGCAGCTGCAGGCGCGGATGACGTGGTCGGCAACGCTGCCAAGAAGCAGTCGCTTGAGTCCGCTGTGGCCGCGTGTGCCGATGACGACCAGATCGACCTTCTCCTTCTGTGCCTGGCGCACGAGCTCATCCCCCGGCAGGCCCGGAAGGATTCGGGTCTCGATCGTTTGCCCGGTCTTCTTCAGATGTTTGGCAACGAACTCCGCCATCATGCTCGTGGCAGACTCCTCCATGTTGCGAAACAGCTTGCGACCGAGCTTGCGAGACGAGTAAAAACCGGGAGCCTCGGCAGGCACATGCAGCACGTGCAGCAGCAGCAACTCGGCGTCAAACGCCTCGGCTATGGCCACGGCCTGCTGGACCGCAGTCACGGCAGCTGGAGAAAAGTCGATCGCGACGAGGATCTTCTTCATGGGCGCAACACTCCGCGTGGGGGAATCCGCTGCAACCGAGCCTTTCGACCGGCTTCGCTGCGAATGCCCGTGGGTGACGGTCGCTGCAGGGAATGTAGCCGAAATCGCGGTCCCGCCGCGACACCTCGATTACGGTGGCGATTCCCACGCCCGCCACCGGGTCACGGCGCGGCGTGTTTCCGGTTCGATATACTGCAACGGGAAGGATCCCTCCGGGCCCTGGAACAACTCCCTGCCACCACACTCGAGACGTGTCGCTTCGGTCCAGGCCCAATGGGGGCCATCGCTGCCCTGACGGCCATAGAAGAAATTGGCGTCCGTCTCCCAGTCGCCATACGACGTACGCCCCGAATCCCAGTCCTGCCGAGGCCGCACGTCGGCAAAGCGCGTCGCCGCCTCCAGATCCAGTTTGATCCCCAGCGTCACGCTCTCCTGCCCATGGCGCACCTGCAGGGCCACGGCCGCACCAGGCCGGCTCACCGGTGCGAGGCTCACGCTCGCCGCCAGCGTAGCAGGGTCGGCGGTCCCATCGTGCGGGATGAGAGCCGTGCAGAATACCTGCCGGTGGCCGTGGACGGCACGCCCGGAAATGGACTGATGCATCAGCATCTCCTCACGATAGTAGCGCTGCACGGGTTCGCTGCCCTGCCAGGCGCTCTCCCCTCCGAGGTAACTCACCAGCAGGCGGCGATCGACGTCGGTTGGTTCGTAACCCCGCATGCTGCCGATCCTCGTGTCGAACCAACTACCTGTAGGCCAACCACCTGTAGGCCAACTACCTGCAGGCTGCGTCACCCCCGATGCGGTGATTTCGTGCGTGAAGAACAGATTGCTGACCGAATACGGTCCCGTCTGCTCGAAAAGGATGGCATCGACGACGACAAACCAGTTCGGCCGTTTCAGGTAGATCACGATGCGGTCGTGGGTGTAACCGGTGTGCGCGTCGCTGGCGCGGGTGCGGGAGAACTCGACTTCGCGGAACGTGCGAAAATCGATGCGCTCCGTCTGCATCGGGCGATGATGGCCATCTGAGTGCAGAAACTCATACACCGATTCACCCTGGCGCAGCAGGCCACGGCGGACGACGGGGCGGGCGTGGTAGTAGTCGGCACGATACTTGCCGTTGGGCACCCGTTCACGGTAGCCACCGTCATGCAGCAGCAGGACGCCGTCGCTGATCAGGGTCGAGATCGAATTTTCGTCCGAGTGGCCGTGGTGGGTCTTCTCCGCCTCCACCGAGATCGTGTTGCGCATGTAGTCGCGGATCGTCCGACCGTAATCGGTTTCCGGCTTGTAGTTCAGCAGCAGGAAGGTTGACTCCGGCTCCCAACCTGAGCGGAACACGACCTTCTTGCCCGCCAGTTCCTCCAGCACCTCTCGGCTGCCCCAGTCCGGCCGTTGCGCCTCGATCGTATCATCCATCCACTGCGCGCAGTGAACCCAGGCACAGGGATCGCCGAAGAACTCGCCCGGTGGCACCCGCGCCTGCATGCGTCGATACATTTCGCCCGCCGCCCAGCGATAGTGTGGATCCTGGAAGGCGCTGGCGGCGCGTTCGAATACGGCGACATAAAGCTGCAGGCTCGGCGCCCAGTCAGAGTCGCCAAAATCGGCCAGACCACCAATGGGACAGAGAAGATTGAGGTAGTACTCGAAGTAGAAACGTGTCGTCGGCTCGCGGTAGAAGGCGGCCTGGCGCTTTGACAGATCCACATAGGGGATGAGGGCGCGCGACCACAAGGCGTGATAGGATGCGGCATCCTCCACGGTCCAGCCCGTGAGACTGTCGGCGGCAATCTGCCAGCCCAGTTGTTCCCAGTCGGCGCGTTCGGGCCGGTCCGGGCAGACGGCGGCGGCCGCCGCCAGTGTCCAGGCGCGCAGCATGGCGCGATTGTGACTGCCCCACTCGGGAAAGCGAAACAGCGGCGCGACGCTGTCGGCGATGATCGCCCCGATCGTCTCGTGATCCTCTGCTGAAAGGCACGGATGATCGCGTAACATGCCATAGGCTTCACAGAAATATGGCAGGACGAAGACGTTGCTCTGCGGTGGTACCTGCCCCGAATCGTACATCGCATTGTCAGGGATGTATGCGGCTGGGATCCTGTCGGCAAATTGGCGCAGCGTGCGCATGTGCTGTGCCGCCGATTCGGCCAGGGCGTCATCCTCGTCCTCGACGGCGAGAAAAGCCTCGACAAAGGCGAGCGTCACAGGGTGTCCGGGGGTGCCGACTTCGGCAAAGGGATTGGCCGTGCCGAGGTTGTCGAACCACTGCCGGGTCTGCTCGTTGTACTGGGTGATCGCCGTACGGCGCCACTGGCGTAACATGTCGACATATGTTGCTCTGGCGGGTGCTGTCATTGGGCATCGATCCATGGGGTAACACGGCTGTAGGCACGCAGCTCACAGAGCCGCGCGTGATCGAGACCGTTGGTGGCGGTTACGTTCAGCCGCAGGGCGTCTGCCTGCTGCGGCGTTTCCAGGTTGTGCACGACCCGGCGGGCATAGTTGCCGGTGCTTCGCACCAGATCGATCCAGACGCCCTCCACTTCGGCCTCGATTGTGTAGTCGCGTACCGTCTCGGGCTGGGCCACACCGTAGTGCATACGCTCCACGTACGCGTCCGAATGGCTCAGCGTCAGCACGCGATGCAGGCCGGTATCGAAGACCAGCTGCACCTGTGCCAGGAGCACCGGTTGTGGCCAGCGCAATTCGAGCCACGCCGGCAGGCCCTGCGTGCTGTCACTCATCCACCGGTGGCTTCCCGCTCGACCGCGTCCGGGGGCGGCGCCCCACTTGCCGTGCGCCGCCCGCGTCTGGCCGCTGAGCACATAGGCCGCCTCACCCCCCTGCTGCGCACTGGAGGAACTGACGGTGGCTGAGCGGGCCAGGTCATCCGGGTCCTCATTGCTGACACCGATGAGGTAGGCGTCATCCCGCAGCAGACGCTGGCGGATGGCGTGCAACGCGCGAGGTGACGTTGCCAGCTCCGTGGCCTCTCTGTCGTGCGCCGCCGCCCACGCGGCAGCGGTGCCGGCGCCCTGACCGATGACGGCACAGGTCGCCATGACCCGCGTCGAGGAGAATCCCACGTGGGTCGCCGAGATGTTGCGCCCGGCGAACATCAGGTTGGCTACATCGCGCGACACACACGAGCGCAGGGGTATGTCATAGATGTACTCGGACTTTGGCTGGTCACACGGGGCCTCATTCACTGCGTCGACACCCTCCGGGGGATGGGTGTCCAGCGACCAGCCACCGAAGGCGATGGCATCATCGAAACGGCGACTCTCGAGCAGATCGGTTTCGGTGAGGATGTGTTGGCCGATGAAACGGCGACTCTCGCGCTTGCCGGGCAGAAAGCCGAACCAGTCGAGGGCCCAGTTGTCGGCGCCGTGATCGCCGCCATTCTTGATGTGATCCCAGACGCCAAGCATGATCGCCAGCAACTCGTCACGGATCTCTTCATTGTCCTTCACCGTGTCGAGTGTGCCGCCCCATTCCACCCACCAGTAGCCGTACTCCAGACCGCGATCGACACCGGCCGTGCCGTGGGGGCGCAACCTGAGATCGTCCTCGGTAAAGGCGCGCACCCAGGGCGGTGGGATAAAAGGCACAGGCCTGTCGTGTTGCCGTGCCTGGAACAGCAGTGTCGAGCCCAGGCTCTTGTCATCGGCCTGCAACTGTGCCCGTGGCTCGCCGAATTCCTCTTTCGACTCGCGTCCCTGGCGATAGGGCGCACCCGCCTCCAGTCCCAGACGCCCATCGCCGGTGCAGTCGATGAAGACTTTGGCGTCGATGTCGAAGCGATCCTCCGTCGACTGGCGCAGGGCGCTGACGCAGGTGATGCGGCCTGCCTCGACGGTGGCAGCATCCACGGCGGTATTGAGCAGCAACGTCAGGTTGGGTTCGGCGCGGCATTTCTCGTACAGGATCAGGTCGAGCATCGACGCCGAACGCTGCGGATTGCGCACGCTCGTTTCCAGGCGGATCTCCTCGATGATGCCACCCTCGCGACATTCGGTGGCCAGTTCTTCCCCGCGGCTGCCCGAGGCATCGGCGCCGACGATGTGCATACGCACTTCGCTGGAGGCATTGCCGCCCAGCACCGATCGGTCCTGGCAGAGGATGACGCGGGCGCCACAACGGGCAGCGGCCAGTGCCGCCGGTACGCCCGCCGGGCCGCCGCCGGCAACGAGGACATCGCAGGACAGTTGCTTGTGTGTCAGTACGGAGGCCATGATGCCTTGCTTGCTAGGTATGCACAGGGCCTGCGGAGGCGGTCTTGTCGCGTCGACGCAGATGCTGTCGCTTCGCAGGATAGACTGCGAGTATGCCGCCGAGGGTGAAGATGCCCCACAGAACGACCGTAACGATGGCCATACCCAGGCTCCACCGCCAGCGCATCAGAGAACGGGCGCCCAACCAGACGAACCAGATCAGCGTCACATCCACCAGGTACGCTGGCAGACGAGTCTGTTTGATGTAGTGCAGCACCGAGGCCCCGATACAGAGGGCCATGATGAGAAACAGGCTGACCAGCGGGCCACCGCCCTGCACCAATCTGGCCGGCGTCAGGGTCACCACCGCCGCCGCGGCGGCGGCGATGGCTACCAGCAGAGCCACGCCTGAGTAGAGGGCTGGCATCAGGGAGGCCACAGCAGCAAGGGTCAGGCGACGTCTTTGAGCACCTTCGCCGCCGCTGCCGTCGTCTGATCGATGAGTTGCTCGGTATGTGTTGTGGAAATGAAACCTGCCTCAAAAGCCGATGGCGCCAGGTAGATGCCAGCGTCGAGCATGCCGCGGAAGTAGCGCTGGAACAGAGCCGTGTCGGCGCCCTGCACCTGTGAGTAGTTGGTCACCGGACCGGGATGGAAATACATGCCCAGCATGGAACCGCAATGGCTGATGGTCGCAGCTACGCCGGCGTCGGCCGTGGCTTGCTTCATGCCCGCGACCCAGCGGCTGCCAAGGGCTTCGAGTCGATCGTACGGATCCGTATCACGCAAATGACGCACGGTTGCCAGCCCGGCGGTCATGGCCAGGGGATTGCCGGACAGGGTCCCCGCCTGGTAGACAGGGCCGGAGGGCGCCAGTTGCGCCATCAGGTCGGCGCGACCACCAAAGGCGCCCACAGGAAGACCGCCACCAATCACTTTGGAGTAGGTGCTCAGATCGGGCGTGATGCCGAAGCGCTCCTGGGCACCGCCGAGGGCGACGCGGAAACCGGTCATGACTTCATCGAAGATCAGCAGAATACCGGTACGGCTGCACAGATCACGTACGCCCTGCAGGAAGCCCTCGCTGGGCAGCACAAGCCCCATGTTGCCGGCGACGGGCTCAAGGATGACGGCCGCCACTTTCTCGGCCCCGATACCGTCTACCGTCTGCTGCAGCACGTCGAGATCGTTGTACTCGATGCTCACGGTGTTGCGGGCAATGTCATCCGGTACCCCTGGCGAGCCGGAGATGCCGAAGGTCGCCACCCCTGAGCCGGCTTCCACGAGCAGCGAATCGGAATGCCCGTGGTAACAGCCGTTGAACTTGATGATGACATCGCGGCCGGTTGCGCCGCGGGCCAGTCGTAGCGCCGTCATGCAGGCTTCGGTGCCGGAATTCACCATACGCACCATTTCCAGCGAAGGCACCACCTGGGTCAGCAGTTCCGCCATCTCCACCTCGAGATCGGTCGGGGCGCCGAAGCTGGTGCCACGGTCGAGCACGGCTCGCAGGGCGTCGAGAACGACCGTCGGCCGGTGTCCGAGGATCATCGGTCCCCAGGAGCCGACGTAGTCGATGTAGCGGTTGCCATCGGCATCCGTAACGTGGGCACCGTCGGCACTGGCAATGAAGAGTGGTTCGCCGCCAACGGCTTTGAAAGCACGCACGGGACTGTTGACGCCACCGGGAATGACGCGGGAGGCACGTTCGAAAAGCGCGCGGGAGGTGGCTGAAGTGGGACTCATGACAGGGATGGCTCCGTTTGTTGGTTCTGGCGTTGGTTCTGGTCGCTGTATGCGGATGATATACGGGATCTGTCGTCAGATGACTGACAAGCTACAGAACCCGGGGCTGGTCTTCAATGGACCGGCTGCGGCGTGACAGGATGGCAATGCGCCGTTACCTTCGAAGAGCTTCATGCGGCGCTACATGTCCGTCGCCCGGAGTTGCAGATTCTACATCCAGATTCTTCATCTGACTCTTCCACAAGACCTTCAAACCAAATACCCATTCCAGCAATGGCCCGCATCTCCCTGCGCTCGCGCGCCTGGCACGGCGATGAGCAGATCGAACTGCCCGTACCCGATGCGTGGCACGTTGAGGTCGTGGCGCCCGCCGATGCACCGGAGTTACCTGAGCACGACCTGCTCCGGGCCCTGGCGCAACCGCATGCCGGGCCGACCCTGGCGGCGTTGGCTCAGGGCAAGTCGACGGTTCTCATCGTCGTCGATGACCTCGGTCGACCGACGCCGGCGCACCGCATTGTGCCCCATCTGCTGCGCTTGCTGGAGGCGGCCGGTATCGGCGCCGAAGGGGTGTCATTCCTGGTCGCCACCGGTTCGCATCGGCAGATTTCGCAGCAGGAAATCGAGCGCAAGCTCGGCGCCGACATCGTCGCCCGATACCCCGTGCATTGCCACGACGCCTTCCATGACGATCTGCACGATCTGGGCCGTTTGCCCTCCGGCATGCCCGTCATCGTCAATCGCCGCGTGACGGCTGCCGATCTGGTGATCGGCATCAGTTGTATTCTGCCCCACACCATGGCCGGTTTCAGCGGCGGCGGCAAGATCATGCTGCCCGGCAGTGCCGGCATTCTCAGCATCGCCGAATTGCACAGCTTCGAGGCGAAACGGGAACGGGCGCAGCTCGAGACGTCACCCGATCACCCCGATGCACGCGAAGTCATCGAGGCTTTCGCCGAGCGCTCCGGTCTCGCCTTTTCGATCAACACGGTGGTCAACTCCAGACGTGAGATCGCCGCGGTCGTCGCCGGAGACATTCGTGGTGCCCATGCCGAGGCT